>DASRUH010000176.1:0-2896 GCA_035655535.1 Methylomirabilis sp. (SeqCode) | reverse complement strand
CCATCGCGACCATTCATCGGGCGCTCGACCTCGGGATCAACTTCCTGGATACCGCCGACATGTACGGCCCGTACACGAACGAGGAGCTGGTCGGGAGAGCCCTCCGGGGGCGGCGCGACCAGGTCGTGATCGCGACGAAGTTCGGGATCATACGCGATCCCACCGATCCAACAAAGCGAGGCGTGAACGGTCGACCCGAGTACGTCCGCTCGGCATGCGACGCGAGTCTCCGCCGACTTGGAGTGGACACCATCGATCTCTACTACCAGCACCGGGTGGACCCGAATATCCCGATCGAAGAGACCGTCGGTGCGATGGCTCAACTGGCCCAGGAGGGCAAAGTCCGGCGCCTGGGGCTCTCCGAGGCGGGACCTCGGACTTTACGTCGCGCTCACCGGGTCCACCCGATCGCCGCGCTGCAGTCGGAATACTCACTCTGGACTCGGGATCCGGAGGATGAGACTCTCGCCACCTGCCGAGAACTCGGCACCGGCTTCGTCGCCTACAGCCCGCTCGGTCGCGGCTTTCTCACGGGCCAGATCAAGCGATTTGCAGACCTCTCCAAGGACGATTACCGGCGCCAGTCTCCGCGATTCCAGGGCGAGAACTTTCAAACAAACCTGGCACTGGTTCGACGGATTGAGGAGATGGCGGCAGAAAAGGGTTGCCGGCCTGCCCAGCTTGCCTTGGCCTGGGTCCTCGCCCAGGGCGAGGACGTCGTCCCGATCCCGGGCACCAAACGGCGAAAGTATCTCGAGGAAAATGTCGCCGCACTGAACGTGGGGTTGACCGCCGAAGACCTGCGCCAGATCGGCGCCCTCGCGCCCAAAGGGGTCGCCGCGGGTGCCCGGTATCCAGAGGCGATGATGGATCTCGTGAATCGGTGAACGGCAGGATCATGCACCGCCGCTTTTTGACGTGGGAGGGCGGCGAGCAGGCATGGTGAGTTGCGGACCGGGCGGGACAATGCTATTCCTAGGTGCCCTGGGGCAATCCGTGAGGAGCCCAGTGGATCCGCCCTTTCGATCCGCTCGAGGAGTTCCATCGGGAAACCGGCACCCCACAGCGAAAGGAGGCTTCGCCCATGGACGGGGATCTGTTGGGCAGGTTAACGACGACTGCAATGACCCGGCGCGAGTTTGTCGTGACCACGCTGGCCGCAGGGTTCGCCCTGGCCGTGCAGCCCGTCTCGGCCCAGACCGTCACCACCGATACGAAAGGATTGACGGTCGGCGAGGTCAAGATCCCGACGGGTGACGGTCAGATTCCGGCATACCGGGCCATGCCGGCCACGGGAGGTCCTTTTCCCGTCGTGCTGGTCGTCCCGGAAATCTTCGGCGTGCACGAACACATCAAGGACGTCTGCCGCCGCTTCGCGAAGCTGGGCTATTTCGGCGTCGCGCCGGAGCTCTTCGCCCGACAAGGAGATGTGTCGGCGATCGGGGACCCCAAGGAGATTATTACGAAGGTGGTCTCGAAGGTTTCCGATACCCAGGTGTTGGCGGACCTGGACGCGACCGTCGGCTGGGCCAAAGCATCCGGCGAAGGGAACGTCGCACGGCTCGGCATCACAGGCTTCTGCTGGGGGGGACGGATCGTCTGGTTGTACGCAGCCCATAGCGCACAGCTCAAGGCGGGCGTGGCGTGGTACGGGCGCCTGACCGGCGACCGCACGGAACTGCAACCCAAGTACCCGATCGACGTGGCCGCGGCCCTCAAGGCGCCTGTCCTCGGGTTGTACGGCGGCGCAGATCAAGGGATCCCCCTCGGCACCGTGGAAGAGATGCAGAAAGCCCTGAAGGCGGCCGGGAGGCCGTCCGAGATCATCGTCTACCCCGACGCGCCTCACGCATTCCATGCCGACTACCGCCAAAGCTACCGTCGCGAACCGGCCGAGGACGGCTGGAAACGCCTGCAACAGTGGTTTAAGAAGCACGGGGTTGCCTAGCAGGGAACACCACGGGGCGGTGCCGGCCGGGACTGGGCGAGCACGTGTCCGATCCCTGAATCCCAGACGCGGCCCCGGACATCTAAAATAGGGAATCTGTCATCCCTTGTGAGGAGGATCCATCATGGGCGAGCTGATCCACGTCTCCAAGGTAAGAATCATCAAGGACAAGGGTCCCCTCCGCCGGGCCTACATCGAAGACTTTCCCGAGCCGGTCCGCTACGGCGTCCACGGCGGGATCAAGAAATTCTACGGCGTGGAACCGCCGGAGGACCTCCCAACCACCCTCGACCATATCATCGCCGCGGTGGCCGGGTGAATGACCGGGACGCTAGCCGGGGCGCTAGCGGCACGGAAGATCCCGACGCAACCGGACAAGTTATCCTCGGAAGTCGAGGGCTACATCGAGAACGTGGAGGGTAAACCTTTCATCACGCGGATCAAGGTCCACTACCACGTCAAGGTCCCCAAGGGGAAGCGCGAGGAGGCCCTGCGTGCGATCGAGATCCACGAGAAAGGCTGCCCCGCCTCGCAGTCGGTCCAGCGCGGCATCGCCATCGAATGGGATGGCGCGGTGGTGGAAGAGTAGCGCGCTCCTGACGGTGCTGCTCCTCGCCTTTGCGAGTCCCGCGACGACCGATGAACCTGAAGCGCTCTGGGGGCTGCTCCGTGGCGGGGGGCAGGTGGTGGTCATGCGGCACGCAACGACGGATCCCGGGGTGGGCGACCCGCCCGGTTTCCGCATCGACGACTGCGCGACGCAGCGCAACCTTTCGGAAGCCGGCCGCGAGGAAGCACGGCGCGTCGGCGGTGCCTTCCGGGTCCGGGGTGTCCCGATCCGACGGGTGTTGTCGAGCCGGTGGTGCCGATGTCTCGAGACGGCACGGCTCGCGTTCGGCACTGCGGAGTCCTGGCCGCCGCTGGACTCCTTCTTCGGCGACCGGAGCC
>DASRUH010000175.1:0-34179 GCA_035655535.1 Methylomirabilis sp. (SeqCode) | reverse complement strand
CGTGATGGGGGTTGACGTTGGGGTCGCATGGTTGTTTGGCGCAAGGGACCTGGGCGGTGATCGTACGTGTCGCGCGGTCGAGCGCTCTTCTGACGGGGCGCGAGTTGCGCCGGCCTCCGCGGTCGACCTTCCCCCTCGCCGCCGGATGAGTGACTTCGCGGTGGATCAGGGAGCGGACGGCTCGGGAAAGCCATGGGGAATCGCCGGGAGGCAGGGGTGATGAGGTTGCACGATCTCAAGCCGGCCCCGGGCTCGCGCAGGCCGCGCAAGCGGGTCGGGCGGGGGCCGGGATCGGGACACGGACAGACCTCCGGCCGGGGAGACAAGGGGCAGAAGGCGCGGGCGGGGCAGTCAATTCCCGCCTGGTTCGAGGGGGGGCAGATGCCGCTTGTCCGCCGCCTGCCCAAGCGGGGGTTTCGGAATCCGTTTCGCAAGGAGTATGCCATCGTCAATCTGCGGGACCTGGACCGCATTGAGGCCGGGACGACCGTCACCCCCCGTCTGCTGCTGGAACGGGGCCTCATCAGGGCCGTGAAGGACGGGGTGAAGATCCTCGGGGAGGGCGAGCTGTCCCACCCGCTCACGGTGGAGGCCCATCGGTTTTCCGAGGCGGCCCTGCGCAAGATTCGGGCGGCAGGGGGCGCGGCCGAGGTGATCGCCGAGCGATGAGCGACGTCGTCAACATTGTCAGGATTCCCGAGCTCCGGAAACGCATTCTGTTTACCTGCGTGGCCCTGTTCGTCTTCCGGCTCGGGGCCCACATCCCGACGCCCGGGATCGACGCGAGCGTGCTGGGGGAGGTGTTCGAGAGAGCTGCGGGGACGCTCTTCGGTTTCTTCGATCTGTTCGCGGGCGGGGCGCTCAGGCGGGCCAGCATCTTCGCCCTCGGGGTCATGCCGTATATCGACGCCTCGATCATTCTGCAACTCCTGGCCGTGGTGGTTCCGGCCATCGAGCGGATGCAGAAGGAGGGAGCCGAGGGGCGCAAGAAGATCACGCAGTACACTCGCTACGGTACGGTCCTCATCGCCCTGATCCAGGGGATGGGCATTTCCATCGGCCTCGAAGGGGTCACCGCCAACGGCCAACCCGTCGTGCCGAATCCGGGCTGGGGCTTCCGGATCATGGCGACGCTCACCCTCACCGCCGGGAGCGTGTTGCTGATGTGGCTCGGGGAGCAGATCTCCGAGCGGGGGATCGGGAACGGCATCTCCTTGCTCATCTTTGCCGGCATTATCGTGAATCTCCCCGAGGCCATGTACCGCTCATACGAGCTCCTCTCGACGGGCGAGATGAAGGCGTACGTTCTCCTCTTTCTCGTGGTCATCATGGTCCTGGTGGTGGCCGGGGTGGTCGTCATGACCCTGGGCCAGCGTCCCATCCCGGTCCAGTACGCCAAGCGCGTCGTCGGCCGCAAGGTGTATGGGGGGCAGGCGACCCACATCCCCCTGCGGGTCAACACGGCGGGGGTGATTCCGGTGATCTTCGCCGCGTCCATCATCGTGTTTCCGCCGACCATCGCCCGATTCATCTCTCACCCTTGGGTGGAGTGGATGGTGCAGGCCATGTCGCCCGGGACGTTCACCTACTTCCTCCTCTACGGCGGCAGCATCATCTTCTTCACATATTTCTACACCGCCATCATCTTCAATCCGGCGGATGTGGCGGAGAATCTGAAAAAATATGGAGGTTTCATCCCCGGCATCCGTCCGGGGGCCAAGACGGCGGAGTTCATCGAACGCGTACTCGATCGCATCACCTTCGTCGGGGCGGTCTACCTGGCGCTGATCTCCGTCCTGCCGGAAGTCCTGATCGTGTGGGCCAATGTCCCTTTCTTCTTCGGGGGGACGTCCCTGCTCATCGTGGTGGGGGTGGCGCTGGACACGGCACAGCAGATCGAGGCGCATCTCCTGATGCGGCACTACGAAGGCTTTCTGAAGAAGGGGAAGATGAGGGGGCGGGCCTTCTGATGCTTGAATACTGTCGGGATTTTCGATAAACTAGGGGTTTAGGGATGCGCGGCATTCTCTTGGGTCCTCCCGGAGCGGGAAAGGGGACCCAGGCGAAGATGCTCACCGAGCGGTACGGCGTCCCCCAGATCTCGACCGGGGACATCCTGCGGTCCGCGGTAGCGGCCGGAACGCCCCTGGGGCGGGAGGCGAAGAGCTACATGGATCGTGGGGCGCTGGTCCCCGACGAGGTCGTGATCGGGATCGTCCGGGAACGGCTGCATCAGCCTGACTGCCAGCGCGGGTACTTGCTCGACGGTTTCCCCCGCACCGTTACGCAGGCCGAGGCGCTGACGCGCATGCTGACGGAGCTCGGTGCTCCGCTGCCCTGCGTGGTGAGCCTGGACGTGGCGGAAGCGGAACTGGTGCGGCGTCTCTCAGGACGCCGGACATGCCCGGCCTGTGGGGCCGTTTTTCACGTCGAGTCCCATCCGCCGAAGGTGGAAGGGACCTGTGATGCGTGCGGCGGACGGCTCATCCAGCGGGAGGATGATCGGGAGGAGACGATCCGTCGCCGCCTGCGCGTGTATCGAGAACAGACCGAGCCCCTGATCAGCTATTACCAGGCCCGGGGGCTCGTGAAGCACGTGAACGGATCGGGCGACACGGGGGAGGTCTTTGCGCGGATCGCGGGCGTCTTGGAAGGGCGAGGCGGTCAAGCAGCCGCCCAGCAGCGCCATTGAATTCAAGGCGCTGTGGGAGGTGGAGCGGATCGGGCGGGCCAGTCGGATCGTCGCCGACGCCTTGGTAGCGCTGGGGGCGATGAGCCGACCCGGGGTGAAGACGATGGAGCTTGACCGCTTTGCCGAGGCCTTTCTGCGGGACCGGGGGGCGACTCCCGCGTTCAAGGGCTACCGGGGCTACCCCTTCACCCTGTGCACGTCGATCAACGAGCAGGTGGTCCACGGCCTCCCCGGCGACCGGCCGCTCAAGGAAGGCGATATCGTGAGCCTGGATCTGGGAGCGATCGTCGACGGGTATTACGGCGATGCCGCGATCACGGTGGCGGTGGGGGAGGTCTCGCCGGACACGCGTCGGCTTCTCGAAGTGACCCGGGAGGCCCTGCACCGCGGGATCGCGCAGGCGACCCCCGGGCGGCATCTGAGCGATATTTCCCATGCGATCCAGCGTCATGTCGAGTCGCACGGCTTCTCCGTCGTGCGGATCTTCGTCGGCCATGGGATCGGGCGGGCCCTGCACGAAGAGCCGCAGGTCCCGAACTTCGGTCCGCCGTCCCGCGGCCCCGTCCTCAGGCCGGGGATGGTGCTCGCCGTCGAACCGATGGTCAATGCCGGGACCCATGAGGTGATGATCCTGGAGGATAAGTGGACCGCCGTGAGCAAGGATCGGTCGCTCTCCGCCCACTTCGAGCACACGGTGGCCATTACCGAGAATGGCCCTGAGATCCTGACCCGCACCGCAGCGGGAGAGGGGTGGTAGCAGGCCGATGGCCAAGAAGAACACGGGACAGACGAAAAAGGAAGAGGCGATCGAGGTCGAGGGGACCGTGGTGGAGTCCCTCCCGAACGCCATGTTTCGGGTGGAGCTCGAAACGGGCCATAAGGTTCTGGCCCACATCTCGGGGAAGATGCGGATGCACTTCATCCGAATCCTCCCCGGCGACAAGGTGATCGTGGAGCTGAGCCCGTACGACTTGAGCCGGGGCCGGATCACGTACCGTTATAAATAGCTGCCAGCAGTCGGCGGTCAGCCGTGAGAGGCCCCGGCTGGTTGCTGACAGCTGACCGCCGGAGGCTGTCGTGAAAGTACGGGCGTCGGTGAAACCCATCTGTGAAAAGTGCAAGGTGATCAAGCGCAAGGGTGTCGTGCGGATCGTCTGCGAGAACCCGCGGCACAAACAGCGGCAAGGCTAGCGGAAGTAGTGAACAGTGATTGGTGATGAGTGATTGGTGAAAGGCACCAACCACCAGGCACCATTCACCAACCACGGCTAGCGAGGTGAGAGGATGGCGCGGATTGCAGGGGTTGATCTTCCCCGAGAGAAGCGGCTCGCGGTGGCCCTCACGTACCTCTACGGGATCGGGCGCCCGACGTCGCTCAAGATCCTCGCGGAGGCCAATGTCAGCCCCAATGTCCGGGTGAAGAACCTGACAGAGGACGAGGTCACCCGCCTCCGCCGGGTCATCGAGGGGCATCACCGGGTCGAAGGGGATCTGCGCCGGGATGTAAGCATGAACACCAAGCGCCTGATCGACATCGGCTGCTACCGGGGGCAGCGTCATCGGCGCGGGCTCCCCGTGCGGGGCCAGCGGACCCACACGAATGCACGGACGCGCAAGGGGCCGCGCCGGTCGGCGGGCGCCCGGCGGAAGCCAACACCGAAGTAGCACGGAGAGGGGGATATGGCAACGGAGCGGCGGCAAAGGGCACCACGGGCGGGTCCCAAGAAGGAGGTCAAGAACATCGCGCAAGGGATCGCCCATGTCCAGGCCACCTTTAACAATACCATTATCAGCATCACCGATCTCAAGGGGAATGTGGTGAGTTGGTCGAGTGCGGGCACCGTGGGCTTCAAGGGGTCCCGGAAGAGTACCCCCTTCGCGGCGCAGACGGCCGCGGAGAACGCGGCCCAGAAGGCGAGAGCCCATGGCATGAAGGATGTCAAGGTCTATGTCAAGGGCCCGGGTGCCGGGCGCGAGGCGGCCATCCGGGCGCTGCAGGCGGCGGGCCTCGAGGTCACGGCCATTAAGGATGTCACCCCCATCCCGCATAACGGCTGCCGTCCGCCGAAGCGTCGTCGAGTGTGAGGAGGAGTCGCGAGCGTGGCGAGATACACCGGTTCCGTCTGTAAGCTGTGCCGGCGGGAAGGGTTGAAGCTCTTCCTCAAGGGAGACCGCTGCTTCAGCCCGAAGTGCGCCATCGAGAAGCGGAACTATCCTCCCGGAGCGCACGGTCAGCGCCGACGCGTGAAGAAGATGACGGACTACGGGTTGCAGCTTCGCGAGAAGCAAAAGATGAAGCGGATTTATGGAATCATGGAGCGGCAGTTCCGCAACTACTTCCACATGGCGGCGCGGCAGCAAGGGATCACCGGCGAGAACCTCCTCCGCCTGTTGGAGCGGCGACTCGATACTGTGGTGTACCGTTTGTGTCTCGCCGCATCGCGCGCCGAGGCGAGACAGCTGGTGACGCACGGTCACTTCCTGGTGAACGGGCGGCGGGCGGACATCCCGTCCTTTCTGGTCCGGGTCGGGGACCAAATCGCGGTTGCGGAAAAGAGCCGGGAGCTCGTCGCAATCAAGGCGGCCGTGGAGGGGGCCCAGAAGCGGGGTCTACCGTCCTGGCTCGAGCTGGACGCCCAGGCGCTGCGGGGGGTGGTGCGGGGCCTGCCGGCCCGAGACAATATCGTGCTCCCGGTCCAGGAACAGCTGGTGGTAGCCTTGTATTCCAAGTAGCGGGCGAAGCGTCGACGTTCCCCCCGAGGACGGGGACAGGGAGGATGGCGTAGATGCTGCAGAAAGTGAAGGGCTTCCAGAAGCCCAAGCGGCTGGAGTGCGAACTGGAGACCTTGACCAGTACGTACGGCAAGTTCATCGCCGAGCCGTTGGAGCGGGGATACGGTCAGACCCTGGGCAACTCCCTGCGTCGGGTGCTCCTCTCTTCCATCGAGGGGGCCGCGGTGACCGCGGTGCGGATCCCCGGCGTGTATCACGAGTTCTCCACCATCCCTGGTGTCAAGGAAGATGTGACGGATCTCATGCTGAATGTGAAAGCCCTCCGCGTCAAGATGGCGGGGGAGGGACCCAGGACCCTCCACCTCAAGGCCACCGGCCCCGGGGAGGTCCGCGCCTCGCAGATCGAGCCCGTTGGTGATGTCGAGATCTTGAACGGCGATCTCTACATTACGACACTGGACAAAGACGGCAAGCTAGAGATGGAAATCGAAGTGGGCAGGGGCCGGGGCTATGTCGCCGCCGACCGCAACAAGCGGGAGAGCCAGCCGGTGGACATGGTTCCCGTCGATTCGGTCTTCTCCCCCATCGCCCGGGTGAACTACTACGTCGAAGATACGCGGGTGGGCCATGCCACGGATTACAATAAGCTGATCCTGGAGGTCTGGACGGACGGCAGCATCCTGCCGCAGGAAGCGGTGGTGCAAGCGGCGCGCATCCTGAAGGACCACCTCAACATTTTTATTACCTTCGATGAGGAGCCGGAGGAAGAGATGCGGGTGGTGGACGGCGAGAAGGAACGGCTCGCCGAGTACCTCCTGCGGCCCGTGGAGGAGCTCGAGCTTTCCGTCCGGTCGGCCAACTGCCTGAAGAACTCCAGCATCCAGCACATCTGGCAACTGGTGCAGAAGACGGAAGCCGAGATGCTCAAGACCAAGAACTTCGGGCGCAAGTCCCTGAACGAGATCAAAGAGATCCTGTCCACCATGAACCTGCAGTTCGGGACGAAGCTGGACGACGTTCCCGGCGGTCCCTGGTCGGCCAAGAAGAAAGCGGATGAGAAGTGACGGAGGGACCCGATGCGGCACCGAAAACTCCGACGGAAGCTCGGACGCACCTCGGCCCACCGCGAGGCCTTGCTGCGCAACCTGACGACCTCTCTGCTCCTCTATGAGAAGATTATCACGACCGTCGCCAAGGCGAAGGAGCTCAGGAGAATTGCCGAGCGGATGATCACGCTCGCGAAGCGTCAAGACCTCCACGCCCGGCGGCAGGCGGCCGAGGTCATCCAGGACGAACGGGTGTTGAAGAAGCTCTTCGAGACCATCGGCGATCGGTACCGGGGGTGGAACGGAGGCTATACCCGGATCACCAAGCTCGAGTATCGCGTGGGGGACGGCGCCCCGCTAGCCGCGGTGGAGCTCATCATCCCGGAGCAGGCCCCTCCCGCGGCGGCCAAGGGGAGCAAGGCGGAGAAGAAGAAGGAGCAGCCCGCCGCCGCCCGGTAAGGGGGTCGGACGACGGAAGCCCCGAGGTCATAACGATCTCGGGGCTTTTCTGTTCCCGGAATCGGGAACGGACTCCGGGGGCGGCCCCTGTCGCCGGGCCGCGCAAAGCGAAACGGCGTTTTGTTTTTTCCCTTTACACTCCGACGGGCGGTATGATACCTAAAGGCCGTGGGAGCAGTGCGGAGCACTCATTCCGGCTGATCATCAGGGGGAACCGATGAAAGCGTACGAGGTCGCGCAGATCCGGAATGTGGCGATCGTGGGCCACGCGCAGGAGGGCAAGACCTCACTCACCGAGGCGATCCTCTTCGACACCGGGGCGATCAGTCGCCTGGGGCGCGTCGAGGAAGGGAATACGGCGACCGATTGTGACGAGGACGAGATCAAACGGGGCATCAGCATCAGCGCAGCGGTCGCCACCGTCGATTGGAAAGGGGTCAAGGTCAATCTCATCGACACCCCCGGCTTCTCGAATTTCTTGACCGATACGCGGATCTGCATGCGCGTGGCGGATCTGGCCGTGATCCTCGTGAGCGGCGTGGACGGCGTCAAGGTCCAGACGGAAAAGGTGTGGGGATTCGCCGAGGAGTACGGTCTCCCCGTGGTCTTCTTTGTCAACAAGATGGATCGGGAGCGGGCCGACCTGTTCCGCTGCCTCGAGGATATCCGCAAGAGCCTGCAGGCGGCGGCCATCCCGGTCGCGCTGCCCATCGGGGCCGAGGCGGGCTTCCGGGGGGTCGTGGATCTCCTGACGATGAAGGCCGTCACGTTTCCGGGGGACGCGTCGGGAAAGTCCAAGGAAGATGACGCCCCCTCCGAGCTCACGCGCCGCGCGGGAGAGCTGCAGCATGCGCTCGTCGAAGCGGTGGCGGAATCCGACGATGCGCTGCTGGAAAGCTACCTGGCGAGCGGCAACCTCACCCCGGAAGAGCTGCGGCACGGCCTGCGCCGGGCCATCGGTGCGCGGCGGCTCTTCCCCGTCTGCTGCGGATCGGCCAGCCGGAACATCGGGGTGCAGCCCCTCCTCGATTTTCTCCTCGAGTGCGGTCCTTCCCCCCTGCATCGGCCGCCGGTGGAGGGCACCGACGTGAAATCCGGGGACCGGATCGTCAGGCAGACCCGGCTGGAGGAGCCGCTCACCGCGTGGGTCTTCAAGACCATCAGCGACCCGTACGCCGGCAAAATCAGCGTCTTCCGGGTGTACGCCGGGCAGTTGAGTTCCGACAGCAGCGTGTATAACGCGACCAAGCGGGTCCGGGAGCGCATCGGACAGCTCTCGCTCCTTCGGGGAAAACAGCAGACATCCGTCGCCGCTGTGGGGCCCGGAGACATCGGTGCCGTGGTCAAGCTGAAGGAGACGGGCACGGGGGATACCCTCTGCGATGAACGATCCCCGATCCTCCTCGACCCCCTTCCGACGTCGACCCCGCTGATCTCGTACGCGGTCGCCCCCAAATCCAAGGGGGATGAGGAAAAGCTCTCCGGCGGATTGAGCCGCCTCCTGGAAGAAGATCCGAGCCTCAAGGTGGGCCGGGATCAGCAGACCAAGGAGACCATCGTCTCGGGGATGGGGAAGGTCCACCTGGAGGTAGCGGTGGACCGCCTCAAGCGAAAGTTCGGGGCGGAGGTCGTCATGAAGACCCCGCGCGTCCCGTACAAGGAGACCATCCGCGGGACGGCCTCCGTGCAGGGGAAGTACAAGAAACAGACCGGTGGCCGCGGGCAGTACGGCGACTGCTGGATCAAGATCGAGCCCCTGCCACGCGGGAAAGGCTACGAATTCGTCAATCAGGTCGTCGGCGGCTCCATCCCCAGGCAGTACATCCCAGCAGTGGAGAAAGGAATCGTGGAGGCCATGGACGGAGGGGCGTTGGCCGGCTATCCGGTGACCGACATCAGAATCACCGTCTATGACGGCTCGTACCACAGCGTGGACTCTTCGGAAATGGCCTTCAAGATTGCCGGCTCCATGGCCCTGAAGAAGGCCGTCCAGCAGGCCACTCCCGTCCTTCTGGAGCCGGTTATGGCGGCGGAGATCGTCGCGCCGGATGACGCCATCGGGGACGTGATTGGTGATCTCAATTCGCGGCGGGGGCGGGTGATGGGGGTCGTGGGCAAGAGCAAAAGCCAGGCCATCAAGGCGTCGGTCCCTCTGGCAGAGATGCTCGAGTATGCCACCACACTCCGCTCGCTCACCGCCGACCGGGGAGACTACACCATGGAGTTTTCGCACTTCGAAGAAGTACCGGCCCACATTCAGGAGAAACTGGTGGCCGCGGCCAAGAAAGAGGAGGAAGAGGACTAGGGGAAATTCTCCTTGCGTTGCCCCCGACGGTGTGGTATAAGTCACAGAGAGAAAAGTGGGCCCATGCCCACTTTCTTCTTTTCGGGGACGGGGAGGGTGGCGACCGGAGACCAGGTGATTGAGCGGGTCCGATCCGTGATCCTGCCGGTGGTGGAGGCCCAGGGCATGGAGCTCGTCGATGTGATCTTCCGTCGGGAGGGACGGGGCTGGGTGCTGCGACTGTATCTGGACAAGCCGGGGGGGATCACGCTCGAGGACTGCGGTGCGGTGAGCGAGCAATTGTCCGATCTGCTCGACGTGGAAGAGATTATCGACCATCCATACACCCTGGAGATCTCCTCCCCCGGGTTGGACCGTGTGCTGAAGTCCCCCCAGGATTTCACGCGATTTGCGGGACGGCTCGCCCGGATTCAGACTGCCGCCCCACTAAACGGGCAGCGGCGGTTCCTCGGGTGGTTGGAAGGATACCAGGACGGCATGGTGATCTTGCGGCAGGCGGATGGACCGACACTGCTGATCCCGCTCCAGGCTATCGCCAGCGCGCGGCTGGAGGTCGAACTCTGAGCAGTTCACAGTTCTCGGTTCACGGTTCACAGGAAAAGCGCAAGCCTCCGTGGACTTTCTGACCGTGAACTGTGAACTCTGAACTGTGAACCGAGGTGAGGGTGGCTGTGAATCTGATCCAAGTCATCGAGCAGATCGGACGAGAGAAGGGGATCGGGCGGGAGGTGTTGATCGACGCCGTGGGGGCCGCGATCCTGTCGGCCTCGCGGAAGACCCTGGGAACGCTGTCGGATATCCGGGTCGACTTCGATCAGGCCTCCGGGCGGTTCGTGCTCTATACGGTGATGAAGGTCGTTGAAGAGGTGACCAATCCCCGGGCCGAGATCACGGTCGAGGAGGCGAGGGGCCATCAGCCGGATCTAAATGTCGGAGACGAGTTCCGGATCGAGGTCCAACCGCGCGGGTTCGGTCGGATCGCGGCGCAGACCGCCAAGCAGGTGATCATCCAGCGCGTCCGGGAGGCGGAACGGGACAGTGTCTATCAGAGCTTCAAGAACCGCGAGGGAGAACTGCTCACCGGGATCGTACAGCGTGTGGTGAAGGACAACGTGATCGTTAACGTGGGCAAGGCCGAGGCGATCCTGCCGCCCCGGGAGCAACTCCCGCGCGAGGATTACCGACCCGGCGACCGGATTCGTGCCTTCATCGTCGAGGTCAAGAAGGGGAACCGGGGGGCCACCGTCGTGCTCTCCCGGAGTCATCCGGGGATGTTGATGCGCCTCTTCGAGGTGGAAGTTCCGGAGATCGAGGAGGGGATCGTCGAGATCAAGGGCGTGGCCCGCGAGCCGGGAGAGCGGTCCAAGGTCGCCGTCGTCTCCCGCGACAGCAACGTGGACCCGGTCGGGGCGTGCGTGGGGTACCGGGGCTCTCGGGTGCAGGTGATCGTGCGCGAGTTGGGCGGGGAGAAGATCGATATCATTCCCTGGCGGGAGAACTCGGCCGAGTTCGTGCGGAGCGCGCTGGCGCCGGCAGAAGTGGAGTCGGTGGTGGTGAACGAGGCGACCCGGACGCTCCATGTCGTGGTGGCGGACGAGCAGCTCTCCCTCGCCATCGGGAGACGCGGGCAAAATGCGCGCCTGGCAGCCAAACTCGTCGGCTGGAAGGTGGACATCAAGAGTCGCGCCGAGTTGGCTCGTGAGGCTGAGGAGAAGGCGCAGCGCGCCCGCGCGGCCATGGAAGGCCTGGCGCAGGTGTCCGGGATCGGGCCCAAGACCGCCGCGCGCCTCGTGGAGGCCGGCTTCAACACGTTGGAGCGCCTCCGGCAGGCCTCCGCCGAGGAGCTCATGAGCGTGAAGGGCGTCGGGCAGAAGACAGCCGCGACGATCCTCGCAACCATCCAGGAGATGGCAGCCGGGCCGGCGGCCGAGGCCGATGCCACGGCTGCCTCGCCCGAGGGGGTGCCGCCGGAGGTGGAGCCCGTCGAGCCGGAGAGCACCTAGGTGGAAGCTGGCGTCGTCCGCAAGCCACCGGATGCCCCGGGCCGGACGTGTGTGGGATGCGGGCGCAAACGGGGCCAGGGGGAACTCGTTCGGATCAGTGCCGGTCCCGCGGGCCTCACGGTCCAGTTCGGGCGAGGCGACGGCCGGGGGGCGTATCTGTGTCTCGACGCACGCTGCCTGGAGTCGGTGATCAAGCGAAAGGCGTTGCAGAAGGTGCTGAAGGCGGATCTGGGACCGCTCAGTGTTGCGCACCTTCGCGAGGCCATCCATCGGGCGGTGGGGCAGAGGATCCTTCGCCTCTTGGGTCTCGCCCACAGGGCGCGGAGAGTGGTTGCAGGCGTGCGCGGGGTGACGCGCGCCCTTGAAGCAGGTCGGGTGCACCTGGTCCTGCTCGGTCGCGAGATGTCCCCGCGGGGAGGACGGCAGCTTCAGGCTGTGGCCGAGAGCAAGGGGATTCCTGTGGTGGCGGATCTGTCGCGGGACGAGCTGACATTGGCGCTCGGTGGTCCCTCCCGAGAGGTGATCGGCCTCTTGGATGGCGCGTTCGCCGACGGCATCCTCATCTGGCTGCGCTTGCGGGCGTCCGTGAGTGCCGGGGTGGGAGAGTCCGGGGACGCAGAGGGATCTGGGACGGGAGGTGGTCGGCGTGGGGAAGATGCGCGTATATGATCTGGCGAAAGAGCTGGGACTGACCAGCAAAGAGACCGTCGAGCGCCTGGCCAAGGCGGGGTTTGTGGTCAAGAGTCCGAGTAGCTCGGTGGAGGCAGGGAAAGCGCGGGCCGCCCTGGTAAAGGGAGAGCCCCTCAAGGAGCCCAAAGAGAAAGACAAAGTGAAGGGGGACAAGCGGCCGGCCAAAGCGGAGGCGGCCGCCAAGGCCACGCCGGCTCCCGAGCCCAAGCCTGCGCCCAAGCCTGCACCCGCGCCGACCAAGCCGGCTCCCGAGGTGCGGCCAAAGGCGAAGGCGGTTCCCGTCGAGGAGAAGCCGCGCAAGAAGCCGGTGGCGCCGCCCCCGCCCGGGGAGAAGGCAGCGGTACCGGTCAAGTCGGAGCCCGCTCCGCCGCCCCGGCGCGAAGTTGCCGCCCCACCCCCAAAGCGGGAGGCGCCGCCCATAGCGCCGCGTCCGACGGAGCGTCCGCGCGTTGAGGCCGTTCGCCCGGCTCCTCCCGTGGCGGCGAAGCCGGCTCCGGCAAAGCCGAGCCCGGCGGCACAGAAGCCGCCCACAGTCGAGCGCCCGGCTCCGGTGACCGCTAAACCGGTCGTCGCGCCACCCGAGGCGCCGCCGAAGCGGCCCGAGCCTCAGGAGGCGGTGACGCCTGCGGTCCCCAAGGTGGTCAAGATTCCCGAGACCATTACGGTAAAGGAGCTCAGCGAGCGTCTCGCGGTCAGCCCCAGTGAAATCATCAAGAAACTGATGAAGATGGGGATCATGGCCACCGTCAACCAGAACCTGAACCCCGAGCTGGTCAAGCAGTTCGCAAATAAGCTGGGCTTCGATGTGGAAATTACGCCCGTGGAGGAGGCGGACGAGGTCCTCGCGGAGGTCGAGGACCCGACGCAGCTCCGCCCCCGGTCGCCCGTGGTGACGGTGATGGGACACGTGGATCACGGGAAGACCTCGCTCCTGGACGCCATCCGCCAGACCGATGTCACGGCCGAAGAGGTGGGCGGGATTACGCAGCATATCGGGGCGTACGAGGTGGAGCTGCCCCCCGACCCCGGGACGAAGTTTCCGGGCGGCCGCGTGGTCTTTCTCGATACCCCGGGACACGAGGCCTTCACCGCCATGCGGGCGCGCGGGGCCCACGTCACCGACGTGGTGGTCCTGGTCGTGGCCGCCGACGATGGGGTCATGCCCCAGACCATCGAGGCCGTCAACCATGCGAAGGCCGCGAACGTGCCGATTCTCGTGGCCGTCAACAAGATCGATAAGCCGGGCGCCGACCCCAACCGGGTCAAGCACCAGCTCGCGGAATACGGGTTGATCCCCGAAGAATGGGGCGGCCAGACGATCTTCGCCGAGGTCTCGGCCAAGAAGCGGATCGGCATCCCGCATCTCCTCGAGATGGCCCTCCTCCAGGCCGAGATCATGGAGCTGAAGGTCAACCCCTTCAAGCCGGCCAAGGGCGTGGTGATCGAGGCCAAGGTCGACCGGGGGCGCGGGCCGGTGGCGACCGTCCTCATTCAACAGGGGACGCTCCGGGTCGGGGACGTCTTCGTGGTGGGGAGCATGTACGGTCGGGTCCGCGCCCTGATCAACGACAAGGGACGCAAGGTCGCGGAGGCAGGGCCCTCCACCCCGGTGGAGGTCCTGGGGCTGTCCGGTGTCCCCGCGCCGGGGGATACCCTCGTCGCGGTGCCGGACGAGCGGAAGGCCCGGCAGATCGCGCTGGTCCGCCGGCAGCAGCAGCGGGACGATACGTTCGCCGCGCACCGACGCCTGACGCTCGAGGACCTGCACCAGCGGATCAAGGCGGGGGAGGTGAAGGAGCTCCGGATCGTCCTGAAGGGAGACGTGCAGGGGTCCATCGAGCCCCTCAAGGAGTCGCTGGAGCGGTTGAGCACGCCGGAGGTCCAGCTGCGGGTGATCCACTCGGGCGTGGGTGGGGTCAGCGAATCGGATGTGATGCTCGCCTCCGCCTCCAACGCCATCATCCTCGGTTTCACCGTCCGCCCCGATCCGAAGGCGCAGCGGCTCGCCGAGCTCATGCGCGTGGAGATGCGGATGCACAGCGTGATCTACGACGCCGTCGGCGAGATCAAGGAGGCGATGGAAGGGATGCTGGAGCCGCAGTATGCGGAGCGGATCATGGGCCGGGCCGAGGTCCGCGCGACGTTCGGCGTCCCGCGGCTCGGGACGGTGGCCGGCTGTTACGTGAGCGAGGGGAAGGTGCTCCGGGACGCGCTCATGCGCCTCGTCCGCGACGGGCGGGTCATCCATCCGGGCAAGATCGCATCGCTGCGCCGCTTCAAGGAGGATGTCCGGGAGGTACAGAGTGGCTACGAATGCGGCATCGGCCTCCTGAACTTCAGCGACATTAAGGTGGGGGACCTGATCGAGGTGTACGAGCTGGTCACGGTCGCCCCCAAGCTGCAATCGACGCATAGTGCGGGATGATCCGCGGATCCGAGATCCGTGGCGCTCCGCTCGATACGGAGTGGATGGACCATGGTCGTGGGCACCTGTCGGCTGGAACTGAGGATCCCAGAGGCCGCCTCCCTCAAGGACAAGCGGCAGATCCTGCGGAGCATCAAGGATCGGGTGCAGAACCGGTTCAACGTCTCCATCGCCGAAGTCGGCTACCTCGAGGAGTGGCAGCGGGCGACGCTGGCCGTGGCCTGCGTGAGCAACGAGGGCCGCGTGGTGGATGAGATGCTCAACAAGGTCGTGAATTACGTCGAAGGACACGGGCAGGCCCTCCTCGTGGACTACAGCATCGATATGATGGTCCACGGCGACGGCTTTGCCTGACGGGAAGGAACCTCTCAGCGGGGCGGATGGCATGTCTCGAGCGGAGCGCGTCGGCGATCTCTTGAAGGAGGAGATCAGTGCGCTCCTCCTGCGCCATATCCGGGATCCGCGGATCGGGTTCGTCACCATCACCGGGGTGCGGGTCAGCGCCGATCTCCGTCACGCCCGGGTGTACGTCGTCACGCACGAGACGGGCGAGCCACAGGCGCGCACCCTGGAGGGGCTGGAGAGTGCCCGGGGCTTCCTCCGGGGCGCGCTCGGGCGCCGCCTGCACCTCCGCCACGTCCCGGATCTGAGCTTCAGCATCGACGAGACGTGGGAGCAGGGCTTGCGGATCCAAGGAATCCTCAAGTCCTTGGAGACGGAGGGCCGGCCGGATGACGCGTGATCTGCCACAGATCGTGGCGGCCCTGAAGGAGAGTGCCTCGGTGGCCATCCTCTCGCACGTCCGCCCGGAGGGGGACACCTTGGGCGCGGCACTGGCCTGCCACCTCACCCTGAAGGCGATGGGCAAGGAGGTCGCCACCTTCAATCCCGACCCGGTCCCGAAGACCCTCCGCGCCCTGCCCGGGGCGTCCGAGGTGATCCGCGCGGACCGGCTCCCGCGGCGGTTTGACGCGGTTCTTGTCGTGGATGCCACGGATCCCGGTCGCGTGGGAGGATTGCTCCGCGATCTCCCGCCCGGAAGCCCGGTGATCAATATCGACCATCACATCAGCAACGTCCGCTTTGGCACGTATAACTGGGTCGATCCCGAGGCCTCCGCCGCCGGGGAGATGATCTACGACCTGATCGAGGCGTTGGGCGTCCCCGTCTCGCGGGAGGCGGCCACCAACCTGTTCGTCGCAATCCTGACCGATACCGGCTCCTTTCATTACGCCAACACCACTCCCCGGGCGCTCCGGGTGGCGGCGGCGCTGGTGGATGCCGGCGCGGTCCCCCACGAGGTGGCGGGGCTCCTCTTCGATCAGCGCGAGGTGGAGGAGCTGCGGTTACTTGGATCCCTCCTGAGCCGTGTGCAGCTCTCCTCCGACGGGGCGGTGGCCTGGGTCGAAGTGACCCGGGACGTCCTCAAGCAGCAAGGGGCCACCGATGCCCTTGAGGACCTGATCAACTATCCGCGTTCCGTCCGAGGCATTAAGGTCGCCCTCCTGTTGCGGGAGGAAGTCGGGCAGGGGGTGCGGATCAGTCTCCGGTCCAAAGGGGAGGTTGATGTCGCGGCTGTCGCGAGCGTTTTTCACGGCGGGGGACACAAGAATGCCGCGGGGTGTACGGTAGTCGGGTCGCTTGCCGAGGTCCGAGAGCGGATCTTCGCGGAGGTCCGTCGGGTGGTCTCCCGATCACAGGGCGCGTCCGGCGATGGCAAAGGCTGAGGCCCGGGATATTTCCGGGGTGCTCAACATCAACAAGTCGGCTGGGATGACGTCTCATGACGTCGTCGATGTCGTGCGCCGGCTCTACCACGTCCGGAAGGTCGGGCATACCGGGACGCTGGACCCTCGGGGGACCGGGGTCCTCCCCATCTGTGTCGGCCGGGCCACCAAGATCGCCCAGTTCCTGACGACCGCCGACAAGGAATACGAAATGGTCGTGCGACTCGGGGTGACCACCGATACGCAGGACGCGGACGGGAAGGTCATCGGGGAGGCGGAAGTCCGGGTGACCCGGGACCAGGTCGAAGCGGCGCTCCCCCGTTTCGTGGGAGAGGTGCAGCAGGTTCCCCCGCTCTTCTCGGCGAAGCGCGTCCGGGGAGAGCGTCTGTACCGCTTGGCCCGCCGGGGAGAGACCGTGGACCGGGAGCCGGTCACGGTGCACATCTACGCCATCCGCCTGACGGCCTTCGACCCTCCCTGTGTGGGGATGTGGGTGCATTGCAGCAAGGGGACGTATGCCCGCGCGCTCGCGGACGATCTGGGGAAGACCCTGGGGTGCGGGGCGCATCTGTATGGCCTGGTCCGGATTCGGGCGGGGCGTTTTGAGCTCAAGGATGCCCTCACGCTCGAGCAGGTCGAGACACGCGTGGCGGCGGGCCGGGGAGAGGAGCTGCTCATCCCGGTGGAGGAGGCCCTGGACCATTTGCCGGCCGTGCGGATTCTTCCTGAGGCCTCGCGCCTTATCCTGCACGGGTCGCCGGTCACCGCCGCACAGGTGGTTGGGGTGCCCCCGGAAGTGACGAAGGGGACGCTGGTCCGGGTCCTCGGATTCCGGCGCCAACTCTTGTCGCTGGCGACGGCCTTGATCGAGGCGGCGGACTTCACCCGGGTGGAACCTCGCCGCGCAGTCTTGGCGCCCGTCCGGGTATTCCGATCCCCACAGGGTGAGTAGACCGACAGCAGATTGATGGAAACCGTTCGGGACATCGCCCAGGTAGGGCGGAAGTCATTTCCGCACGTCGCCGCCGCCATCGGGACCTTCGACGGCGTCCACGCCGGACACCAGCGGATCATTCGAACGGTCGTAGAACGCGCCCGCAAGAGCCGAGGAACGGCGGCCGCGTTCACCTTCGTGAACCATCCCCTCGAGGTCCTGCAGCCGGATCGGGCGCCTCGCCTGATCACGCCCCCGCTGCTGAAAGAACCGCTCCTCCGGGCCCTGGGGATCCAGCTGCTGATCGCCATCCCCTTTACGCCGAGCCTCGCCGAGACCGAGGCGGAGGCCTTCGTACAGGAGATCCTCCGGGACAGGCTCCGGGTCGAGTTTCTCTGCCTGGGATTTGATTTCCGCTTCGGCAAGGGCCGGCGGGGGACGCCGGAGCTGCTGGCAGAGATGGGGACAGCCCTCGGATTTGAGGTGGAGGTCGTCCCGCCGGTGGTCGTGGATGGGGCGGTGGTGAAATCAGCCCTGATCCGGGATCTGTTGCATCAGGGGAAGGTGGGTGAGGCGGCCCGCTATCTCACCCGCGCCTATGCGATCCTCGGAGAGATCGTCCCCGGCGCAGGCCGGGGCAGGGGGTTGGGATTCGCCACGGCCAACGTGATCCCGCCCGGCGGCTTTCTCATCCCCGATGGGGTGTACGCAGGCCGCGCCTATGTCGGAGAGGCCGGGTACGATGCCGCGATCAATGTCGGTGTGGCCCCCACCTTCGGGCGTGGGGATCGCCGCGTGGAAGTGCATCTGCTCGATGTACGGGAGGATCGGGCGCCCGGCTACGGGCAGACGATCCTTGTCACTTTCTGGGAGTGGATTCGGGAGGAGGTGCGCTTTGGCTCCCCGGGAGAGCTCACCGCCCAGGTGGCGCGCGACGTCGAGCGGGCCAGGGAGATCCTGCGGCAGCCCCCCGGCGGCCGTGGAGAGGATTGGGCTTTACTCGGGACAGGCTCCTGTGCTAGTATCAGAGCCGATTGAGGAAGGAGTCATGGTGTGGCGAAGGTTCTTGCTCGAAAACAGGAGCGGATCAAGGAATTTCACCTGCACGGGCGGGATACCGGGTCGCCAGAGGTCCAGATCGCCCTCTTGAGCACACGGATCGAGTTTCTCAGCCAACACTTGACCGTCCACAAAAAGGATCACCACTCCCGGACCGGTCTGCTCCGGATGGTGAGCCGCCGACGAAAGCTTCTCAACTACTTGAAAAATAAGGATGTTGAACGATACCGCAAACTCATCGAGCGGCTGGGGATTCGTCGCTAACGAGGCGGAAGGCTGGCGTCTTGACGGTTCTCCATGGAAGGGTCGCGGTGCCCGCGGCGGATGGCAAGATCGAGGCCATCTTTCGCGGGTTTTTTCACATGAGGGGGGACGGAGGGGCCCCGGGCGATGGTTCATCGGCTAGAAGTCGAAATTGAAGGACGGCAATTTTCCGTAGAGACGGGACGGGTCGCCCGGCAGGCGGACGGGGCGGTCTCGGTTCAGTACGGCGATACGATCGTCTTGGTGACGGCCGTGGCCACCAAACAGGTGCGAGAGGGGATCGACTTCTTCCCGCTGACGGTCGACTATCAGGAGCGGGCGTACGCCGCCGGGATGATTCCCGGGGGTTTTTTCAAACGCGAGGGTCGACCGCGGGACCAGGAGACGGTGGCCGCCCGCCTCATCGATCGGACCATCCGGCCGCTCTTCCCGAAGGGATTTCGGCAAGACGTCCAGATCATCGCGACGGTCCTCTCGGCAGACCAGGAGAACGACCCGGACATACTCGCGATGGTGGGGGCGTCGGCGGCCCTGACGATCTCGCCGATCCCTTTCCTGGGGGCCGTCGGCGCCGTTCGGGTCGGCCGGGTGGGAGGGCGCCTGGTGCTCAATCCGACCTACAAGCAGCTTGCGGAGTCGGACCTGGACCTCGTGGTCGCCGGGACAAAAGAGGGGGTCATCATGGTCGAGGCGAGCGCCAGGGAAGTGCCGGAGGTCCCAGTCCTCGAGGCGATGGCCTTCGGCCAGAAGGCGATCGCCGAGATCATCCGGATGCAGGAGAAGCTCGCCGCGTTGGCGGGGCGGCCGAAGATCACCTTCCCGTCTGCCGCGGTGGACCCCGCCTTGCTCGAGCGCGTGGCGGGCATGGCGCAGGAACCCATCCGAGGGCTGGCGGCCAATCATGAGAAGACCACCCAGCAGTCCCGGAGAGAGCAGATCGCGGAGGAGACCCTGCGTGCCTTCGCCGGCGAACCGGCCGAGATGCAGCTCCGGGTGCGGGAGATCTTGGAGCGCCTCGAGCGCGAGGAGATGCGGCGGGTGATCCTGGAGAAAGGGATCCGGGCCGACGGGCGGCGGCTCGAGGAGATTCGGCCCATCACCTGTGAGGTCGGCGTGCTGCCCCGGACGCACGGCTCGGCCCTCTTCACCCGGGGCCAGACCCAAGCTCTCGTCACCACCACCCTGGGAACGTCCGATGACGTGCAGCGGCTGGACAGCATCGAGGGCGAGGGGTTCAAGCGGTTCATGCTTCACTATAATTTCCCCCCCTTCAGCGTGGGCGAGGTCCGGTTCCTGCGCGGTCCCGGCCGCCGGGAGATCGGCCACGGGACGCTGGCCGAACGGGCGCTGCTCTCGATCCTCCCGAGCCCGGAGGAGTTCCCGTACACCATCCGGATCGTCTCGGACATCCTGGAGAGCAACGGGTCCTCCTCCATGGCCTCCGTCTGCGGCGCCACCCTGGCCCTGATGGACGCCGGCGTGCCGGTCAAGGCGGCCGTCGGGGGCGTGGCCATGGGGTTGGTCGTGGAAGGGGAAAAGGCCGCCATCCTGACGGATATCCTGGGGCTGGAGGACCACCTCGGCGACATGGACTTCAAGGTGGCCGGCACGCGCAAGGGGATCACGGTGCTGCAGATGGATCTGAAGGTCCAGGGGGTCACGCAGTCCCTGATGGCCGGGGCACTGGAGCGGGCCCGGCAGGCGCGGATGCACGTCCTGGACGAGATGGAGAAGACGTTGGCCCACCCGCGGCCGGCGCTCTCGGTCTATGCTCCCCGGCTCCTGCACATCAGGATCCCGGTGGACAAGATCCGAGAGGTGATCGGGCCGGGGGGGAAGGTGATCCGCGGGATTATCGTGGAGACCGGGTGCAAGATCGACATCGCGGATGACGGCACGGTCGAGATTGCCTCCACGGATCAGGCGGCGGCGGAGAAGGCGCTCGCCATCATCAACCGGATCGTCGAGGTGCCGGAGGTCGGGAAAGTCTACAAGGGCAAGGTGAAACGGATCATGGATTTCGGTGCCTTCGTGGAAATCCTCCCGGGGACCGACGGTCTGCTCCACATCTCCCAGATCGCCGAGCATCGCATTCAGCGGGTGCAGGATGTCCTGTCCGAAGGAGAAGAGGTTACCGTCAAGGTGATCGAGGTCGACCCGTCAGGCAAGATCCGGCTGAGCCGGAAGGAGCTCCTGAAAGAGCTTGGGACCGAGGCGGGGGGGGATCGGAAAGAGGAGGGCCCGCCCCGGCGCCCGGACTCGGGCAGCCAAGGGCAACGCGAGGCGCCTCGGGAGCGAGAGGGGAAACGGTGACGATGGCACTGCCCCAAGTCTTCCACCAGAAGACGGTCCTCGACAACGGCCTCGTCATCCTGAGCGAGAAGATGCCGGCGATGCGCTCCGTCTCCGTCGGCGTCTGGATTCAGGTGGGCTCGCGGGACGAGGAGGAGGGGCAGGCGGGGATCTCCCACTTTATCGAGCACACATTCTTCAAGGGGACCGAGAACCGGAGTGCCGAGGCGATCGCCGAGGCCATCGACTCCGTGGGGGGGACCCTCGACGCCTTCACCAGCCGGGAGTACACGTGTTTCTCGGCCAAGGTCCTCGGTGAGCACCTGCCGCTGGCGGTGGATCTCCTCGCCGATCTCGTGCTCCACGCCCGCCTCGATCCGGGGGACATCGAGCGCGAGCGCGAGGTCGTCCGCCAGGAGATCAAGATGATCGAGGACACGCCCGATGATCAGGTCCACGACCTCTTCGCCCAGACCATCTGGGCGGATCATCCCCTCGGTCGTCCGATCCTGGGCCGGCGCGAGACGTTGGAGCAGATCGGCCGCGATGAGATCGTGAAGTACATGGGGCGCCACTACCGGCCCGACCGGGTGATCATCTCTGCCGCCGGGGACCTGCAGCACGAGGTCCTGGTGAATCTCCTCACGGCCGCGTTCGGGGGGTGGGGAGGACAGGCGCGGGTCGGCGTCACCGCGCCCCCGGTCTCGCGGTTCACGGTGGTGAACGAAGAACGGGATCTCAGCCAGGTCCACCTGTGTCTCGGGTCCAACGGCCTCGCCAACGCGCACCGCGACCGCTACGCCCTCTCGATCCTCAATACGATCCTCGGGGGCGGGATGAGCTCTCGTCTCTTCCAGGAGATCCGCGAGAAGCGAGGGCTCGTCTATTCAATATACTCCTACGGCGCGTCGTACCGCGACGGCGGTCTCCTCGTGGTGTATGCGGGCACGAGTAGCGACCACTACCAGGAGGTGGTCGACCTCATCCGGGCCGAGCTCCGCAAGGTGCGGGATGAGTTGGTCGGGCCCGCCGAATTCCGACGCGCCAAGGAGCAGCTCAAAGGGAACCTCCTCCTCGGTCTCGAGGGCACCAGCAGCCGGATGACGCGGCTCGCCAAGATGTACATGACGTTCACCCGCTGCTTCGGGTTGGAGGAAATCATTCAGGGGATCGAGGAGGTGACGCCGGAGCGCCTCCAGCAGCTCACCCAATCCCTGTTCGATGGCGGGGCATGCACCTTGGCTTCCATCGGTCGCATCGAGCAACCCGCTCCATCGGTCTGATGCCCTGAACGGTTTCCATTGCCACCCTCGAGCGGACACCTCCGCGGGATGCGACCTCGCGGGAAGGGGATCTCGCGATGATTCCTCGCTATACCCTCCCCCGGATGGCCGCGATCTGGGAGCTCGAGCACCGGTTCCAGGTGTGGCTCCGGATCGAGATCCTGGCCTGTGAGGCCTGGGCGCAGCTGGGCAAGATTCCTGCCGACGCCCTGCAGGCCATCAAGACCAGGGCCGCCTTCGATGTCCGTCGCATCCAGGAGCTCGAGCAGACGGCCCGCCATGAGGTGGTCGCGTTCCTGAACGCGGTCGCCGAGCGGGTCGGGGAGCCTGCCCGGCACATCCACCTGGGTTTGACCTCTTCCGATGTCATGGATACGGCCTTGGCGTTTCAGCTCCGGGAGGCGGCCGAGATCCTCCTGGAGGACTGCGACGCGCTGCTCGGGACCCTCAGGACCCTCGCGAGAACCCACAAGCACACGGTGACGGTGGGTCGCACCCACGGGGTGCACGCCGAACCGGTGACCTTCGGGCTCAAGGTCGCCCGCTGGTACAGCGAGATGCTCCGCAACCGTGAGCGGCTGGAGCAGGCCCAGGCCGCCGTCGGCTTCGGCAAGCTCTCGGGGGCGGTCGGGACCTACGCCCATCTCCCGCCCGCCATCGAGGCGTACGTCTGCGAGAAGCTCGGGCTCGCGCCGGAGCCGGTGTCGAGCCAGATCATCCCCCGCGACCGGCACGCCCAGTTCCTCGTGATGCTGGCCCTCGTGGGCGGTGCGCTGGAGACCATCGCCACCGAGATCCGCCACCTGCAGCGCACGGAGGTCGCGGAGGCGGCCGAACCCTTTGCCGAGGGGCAGAGGGGCTCGTCCTCGATGCCGCACAAGCGCAACCCGGTCACGTGCGAGCAGATCGCCGGCCTCTGCCGGATCCTGCGGGCCAACGCCCTTGCGGCCCTCGAGAACGTGCCGTTGTGGCACGAGCGAGACATCAGCCACTCCTCGGTCGAGCGCGTGATCATGCCCGACTCCACCATCCTCCTCGATTACCTGTTCACCAAGATGCGGGAGGTGCTGGAGGGCCTGGAGGTTGTCCCGGACCGGATGGAGCGCAACCTGCATCTCACGCAGGGTCTGCTCTTCTCTCAACGGGTGCTCTTGGCCTTGACGGAGAAGGGCGCGCCGCGGGAGGTCGCCCATGACCTCGTGCAGCGGAACGCCACCGCGGCCTGGGAGAAGGGAGAGCATTTCCGCGATTGTCTGTTGCGGGACCCGCAGGTGCTGCGCTACCTCTCGCCGGAGGCGATTGGCGCCTGCTTCGATCTGAAGCCGTACCTCGAGCATGTGGACACGATCTTCGCGCGGGTGGGACTCTAGGGGGGAGCATGGAGCGGCGGACGAAACTGTACGAGGGCAAGGCCAAGATTCTCTACGAGACGGATGATCCCGACCTCCTGATCCAGTACTTCAAGGATGAGGCGACGGCCTTCAATGCGCAGAAGCGGGGGGTCATCGCGCAGAAGGGGGTCTACAACACCCGCATCTCCTCGGTCCTCTTCGCCTATCTGCAACAGCAGGGCATCCGGACCCACTTCGTCCGGCAGCTCAGCGAGCGCGAGATGCTCGTGAAGCGGCTCGAGATCATCAAGATCGAGGTGGTGGTCCGCAACATCAGCGCCGGCTCGCTCGCCAAGCGGCTCGGAATCGAGGAGGGCAAGCCCCTGCCGGAGCCGGTCCTCGAGTTCTTCTACAAGGATGATGCCCTGGGAGACCCGATGATCAACGAGGATCATGTCAGGCTGCTCGGCTTGGCCAGCCCCCGGGAGGTCCGGGCGATCCGCAAGCGCGCGCTGCTCGTGAACGCGCTGCTCCGGGAGTATCTCGATGCGCGGGGTCTCATCCTCGTCGACTTCAAGCTCGAGTTCGGGCGGCACCGCGGGCGGCTGCTCCTCGGGGACGAGATCACCCCGGACGGCTGCCGCCTCTGGGACAAGCAGACGCTGGAGAAGATGGACAAGGATCGGTTCCGACGGGATCTGGGCGGGGTGGAGGAGGCGTACCAGGAGGTGGACCGGCGGATTTGCGGATGAGGGGTGATGGAGGGCGGCTCGGGGAGGCCCTGCCGCATCGTCGGGGGAGCTGTGGCGAGGCGGCTCGGGAAAGCCCTCCGCGTCATTGGCGCAACGGAGGGCGGCTCGGGAAGACCCTGCCGCATCGCGATGTGTGTCGGAAATGCGATCGATAGGTTTTTCGGCGCAAGGTACCAAGGTCGGTGAGCGGACATGTCTCGAGTTTGTACAGTGTTGTGTGGTTGGGGCGCGGGTTTGACCTTTCTCTGCGGCAGACCCTCCCCTCGCCGCTCACGCTGAAGGCCCGAGGGATGTGGTAATGCGGGCGAAGGTGTATGTGACGCTGAAGAAGGGGGTGCTGGATCCGCAGGGGGAGACCGTCCGGAGCGCGCTGGAGACGCTGGGATTTGGCGAGGTCAGGGATGTGCGGATCGGCAAGTTCATGGTCATTAGCCTGAACGACGTCCCGCGCGACGAAGCGAGGCAGCGCGTGGAAGAGATGTGCAAGAAGCTCCTGGCGAATCCGGTGATCGAGGAGTACCGGTTCGAGGTGGAGGAAGGCTAGATGCGGTTCGGCATCATCGTCTTTCCCGGGTCGAACTGCGAGCTGGACTGCCGGTGGGTCCTGGAGAACGTCCTGGGGCAGCAGACGGAGCTCGTCTGGCATAAGGAGACGGCCCTCGGCGACTATGACTGCCTCATCCTGCCGGGGGGCTTCGCCCACGGGGACTACCTCCGGACGGGCGCCATCGCCCGCTTCTCGCCGGTCATGGCGGCGGTCGAGCGACACGCCCGGCGCGGCGGCCTAGTGCTGGGGATCTGCAACGGATTTCAGGTCCTGTGTGAAGCGGGGCTGCTGCCGGGTGCGCTGCTCCGGAACACGACGATGCACTTTCTCTGCCGCCAGGTGCATATCCGGGTGGAGACCGCCGCTACCCCCTTTACGAACGCCTGCACCCGTGGCCAGGTCCTGCGGATCCCCATCAATCACAACGAGGGGCGGTATTACGCCGACGAGGCGACGGTCGCCCGCCTCACCGCGAACGACCAGGTGGTCTTCCGCTACGTCACGGCGGGTGGAGAGCCGACCGAAGCGGCGAATCCCAACGGGTCGCTCCAGAACATCGCCGGCATCTGTAACGAAGGGCGCAACGTCCTCGGCCTGATGCCGCATCCCGAGCGGGCCGCCGAGGCCCTCCTCGGCTCCGCCGACGGCCGCCTGTTGTTTGCATCGGTCCTGCGCTCCGCCCGCACCGCATCTGCCACCCCTCGGTGAACGCCATGGTCGAGCCGGCCGTCACCGACGCACTCATTGCCGCGCACAGCCTGACGCGCGAGGAGTACGACCGCGTGGTCGTCATCCTGGGGCGCGCACCCACCTATACGGAGCTCGGGATCTTCTCGGTCATGTGGTCGGAGCACTGCAGCTACAAGAGCTCGAAGGTGCACCTGCAGACCTTCCCCACGTCCGGACCCCGGATCCTGCAGGGGCCGGGAGAGAACGCCGGTGTGGTGGACCTCGGGGACGGCCTGGCCGCGGTCTTCAAGGTGGAGAGCCATAATCATCCCTCCTACATCGAGCCCTACCAGGGAGCCGCGACCGGCGTCGGGGGGATCATCCGGGACATCTTCACGATGGGGGCGCGCCCCATCGCGCTGCTCGATTCCCTCCGCTTCGGGCCGCTCCACGAGGCCCGGAACCGGTATCTCATGGGGGGAGTGGTGGGGGGGATCTCGGGATACGGCAATGCCGTGGGGGTTCCGACCGTCGGGGGCGAAGTCCTTTTCGCCGACTGTTACAGTCACAATCCGCTGGTGAACGTCCTGTGTCTCGGAATGGCGCAGGCCGACAAGCTGTTCTTCGGCCGCGCGGGCGGCATCGGCAACCCGGTCTTCTACGTGGGCGCCAAGACCGGCCGCGACGGGATTCACGGCGCCACCATGGCCTCCGAGACCTTCGACGAGAGGAGCGAGGAGCGCCGCCCGACGGTCCAGGTGGGGGATCCATTCCGGGAGAAGCTGTTGATCGAGGCGTGTCTGGAGCTCATGCGGACGGATGCGCTGGTCGGGATTCAGGACATGGGGGCGGCCGGGCTCACCTGTTCGAGTTGCGAGATGGCGAGCCGCGGGGGGACGGGCGTGGAGGTCGACGTCCGGCTCGTTCCGCGGCGGGAAGAGGGGATGACCCCCTACGAGGTGATGTTGTCGGAGTCCCAGGAGCGGATGCTGCTGGTGGCGCGGCGCGGGACCGAGGAGGTCGTGCGGGGCATCTTTGCCCGCTACGATCTCGATGCGGTGGTCGTGGGCCGGGTGACCGGTGACGGCCTGATGCGGGTGCGGGACGGCAGTCGGATCGTCGCCGAGATCCCGGTGAAGGGACTCGTGGCCGAGGCCCCGGTGTACCGGCGCCCGACCGTTCGCCCCGCGTGGCAGGATGAGGTGCAGCGTCTCGACCTCGATGCGATTCCGCTCCCGCGCGACTACGGAGCCGCGCTGTGCCGACTCCTGGCCTCCCCCTCCATCGCCTGCAAGGCGACGGTCTGGGAACAGTACGACCACATGCTCTTCGTGAACACCGTCGTCGGCCCTGGGGCCGATGCGGTGGTGCTGCGCCTCAAGGGGGCCGAAGGGGGGATCGCCCTCGCCATGGACGGGAACGGGCGGTACACGTTTCTCGACCCCTTCATCGGGGGGGTGATCGCCGTGGCGGAGGCGGCCCGGAACGTGGTGGTGAGCGGCGCCGAGCCTGTGGCGGTCACGAACTGTCTCAACTTCGGCGATCCGACGCGCCCCGAGATCATGTGGCAGTTCACCGAGGCGGTCCGCGGGATGGCTGCCGCCTGCCAGGCCTTGCAGACGCCGGTCACCGGAGGTAATGTCAGCTTCTACAACGAGACGACGGGGAAGGCCATCTTCCCCACCCCGATTGTGGGGATGCTGGGGGTCCTCGGTCACATCTCCCACGCCACGACCCCGGCCTGGAAGGCGGCGGGAGATCTCGTGGTGCTGCTGGGGGAGAGCCGGGAGGACCTGGGGGGGAGCGAATACCTGCAGGTCTGCCACGGGATGATCCAGGGCCGGCCACCCACGGTGGATCTCGAGACGGAGCGGCGCATCCAGCGGTGCTGTCTCGAGGCGATTCGCGCCGGCGTGGTGCGATCCGCGCACGACTGCTCCGAGGGGGGACTGGCCGTGGCGTTAGCCGAGGGCTGCATCACCGATCCGGACCGGCCCATCGGTGTCGAGGTGAGCGTTCCGGGGATGCTCCGGCCCGATGCGCTTCTCTTCGGCGAGACGCAGTCCCGGATCGTCGTGTCACTGCGGGAGGCCGACCTGGGCAGGCTCCAGGCGATCGCCGACCGCCACGGGGTCCCGGTCACCGCCCTCGGACGCACGGGCGGCTCCCGGTTCGTCTGCCGGGGGCGGACGTATCACATCGATCTGTCCCTGGCGGTACTGGATCAGGCCTGGCGCGGATCCCTTTCCGCCTTTTTTCGCCACAGGTGAACGGGGAGAGCCATGAAGACGATCAACGTCGGTCTCGTCGGATTCGGCACGGTCGGGACGGGCGTCGTCAAGATCTTGAAGGAGCAGGCGCCCCTCCTCGAGCGGCGCCTGGCGGCGCGGCTGCGCCTCAAACGGATCGCGGACATTGACCTCACGCGGCCGCGCGACGTGGAGGTGGATCCCAAGGTCCTGACCACGGATGCCCGTGAGGTCACCGAGGACCCGGCCATCGACATTGTCATCGAGCTCATCGGCGGCACCAAGGCGGCGCGGGACGTCAGCCTGGCCGCGCTCCGGAATGGGAAGCACTTGGTCACGGCCAACAAAGCGCTCCTCGCCACGCACGGCCTCGAGCTCTTCAAGGCGGCCGCGGAGAAGCGCGTCGATCTGGGATTCGAGGCCAGCGTGTGCGGCGGGATTCCCATCGTCCGGGCCGTCCGGGAGGGACTCGTGGCGAACCGGATCCGGTCCATTGAGGGGATCGTGAACGGGACCTGCAACTACATCCTCACCAAGATGACGGAGATGGGGGCCCCGTTCAGCGAGGTCCTGAAGGAAGCGCAGGAGAAGGGCTACGCCGAGGCGGATCCCTCCCTGGACATCGACGGCATCGATTCGGCGCACAAGCTCCAGATCCTCGCCTCCATCGCGTACGGGGGCTTCGTGGATTTCAACGCGATCTACATCGAGGGGATCCGCGGGATCGATCCCGCGGACATCCAGTACGCGAAAGAGTTGGGATACCGGGTAAAGCTTTTGGCCATCGCCAAGGAGACGGACGGGGAGGTCGAGGTGCGCGTCCATCCCACCCTCGTTCCCGAGGAGCATCTCGTCGCGTCGGTGGGCGGGGTTTTTAACGCCGTCTACATCGTGGGGAACGCCACCGGCTCGCTGATGTTCTACGGCCAGGGGGCCGGGCAGATGCCGACGGCGAGCGCCGTGGTGAGCGATGTGATCGAGATCGCTCAGAACATCCTGTATCAGCGGCCGTCGCGGCCGTCCCACATCTCCGGGATCGCGGGCGAGGGCCTGCGCCTCAAGGCGATGGAGACGATCCGCACCTACTACTACCTCCGGGTCATGGCGGTGGACAAGCCGGGGGTCCTCTCGAAGGTTTCGGGCATCCTGGGCGATCACGACATCTCCATCGCGTCGGTGATCCAGAAGGGGCGGCACGCCCGGGCGAGCGTCCCGGTGGTCATGATGACCCACGAGGCCGTGGAGGGAGCGATGCGCAAGGCCCTCGCGGCCATCGACGCCCTCGATGTGGTGGGCGAAAAGACGGTCTGCATTCGGGTCGAAGAACCCTAACGGCGTTCGACGTGCGACGTCCAACGTTCAACGTTGGAACGCGAATGCTGTCCCTGGTTTTGGACTTTGAACCTTGAACCTTGAACCTTGAACCTTGCACGGTGTCTCCCATGTGGCGCGGCGTTATCCATCACTATCGGAAATTCTTACCGGTGACGGACCGGACACCCGTGATCACCCTGCACGAGGGAAATACGCCCCTGATCCGGGCGGAGCGTCTCGCGCAGGCCCTCGGTCTCCGGGGAGAAGTCTTCCTGAAGTACGAGGGGCTCAATCCCACCGGCTCCTTCAAAGACCGGGGCATGGCGCTTGCGCTCAGCAAGGCCGTGGAGGCGGGGGGCACCGCCGTCATCTGTGCCTCGACCGGGAACACCTCCGCTTCCACCGCCGCCTATGCCGCCCGTGCCGGGTGTCGCGCCATCGTGGTGGTTCCCAAGGGGTCCGTCGCCCTGGGGAAGCTGTCTCAGGCCATCATGCACGGGGCGACGGTGGTCCAGCTGGAGGGCAACTTCGACGACGCCCTCGAGATTGTGAGGAGCGTGGCGGCCCGGTTTCCCGTGGCGTTGGTGAATTCGGTCAATCCGTTTCGCCTCGAGGGCCAGAAGACGGCCGCCTTTGAAGTGTGTGAGCAGCTCGGCGAGGCCCCGGACGTCGTCTGCCTGCCGGTGGGCAATGCGGGGAACATCAGCGCCTACTGGAAGGGATTTCGCGAGTACCGCGAGGCCGGGGCGATCGGCACGGTTCCCCGGCTGCTCGGGTGGCAGGCGGAGGGGGCCGCCCCCTTGGTCCGGGGCGAAGTGGTGAGACGTCCGGAGACGGTGGCATCGGCCATCCGGATCGGCAATCCGGCCAACTGGAAGATGGCGCTCACGGCGATCGAGGAGTCCCGCGGCGAGGTGGGGATGGTGACGGACGCCGAGATCTTGGAAGCCTACCGGCAGGTCGCTCTGCTCGAAGGGATTTATTGCGAGCCGGCCTCGGCGGCCGCGGTTGCCGGTCTCGTGAAGGCCTCCCGGGCGGGGAAGCTCCCCCCTGGCGCCCGCGTCGTCTGCGTGCTCACCGGCCATGGCCTGAAGGACCCGGAGACGGCGCTCACCTTTGCACCCCAGCTTCGGCCCATTGCGGCGACTCTCGACGCGGTGCTGGCGGCCATCGGCCTCGGGTGACAGGCTTCGGGGGGGCCGTCCGGCGAGCCCCCATGGCGGCGATGCCGGTATCCGCCCCGGCCGGTGCCGATCCGGGCGCGGAGATAGGGCCCAAAAGCCGAGAAAGGGCTTGACTCTACGGGGGGGCCGACGGTATTGTATGAATCGCCTGGATTCCAGGCCCTTTTTGTCTTGTGATGCTCCTTCAGGCGGGAATAGCTCAGTGGTAGAGCATCGCCTTGCCAAGGCGAGGGTCGCGGGTTCAAATCCCGTTTCCCGCTCCATGAAAACTCTGGGGCGGCGTAGCCAAGTGGCTAAGGCAGAGGTCTGCAAAACCTTTATTCCCGGGTTCGAGTCCCGGCGCCGCCTCCAAGGATCATGGTATAAGGCCGGGGTGGCGGAATGGCAGACGCAAGGGACTTAAAATCCCTCGGGCCTTAGGTCCGTGCGGGTTCGAGTCCCGCCCTCGGCACCATCCGGGTCCTGTGGAGGGTTCACCGATAGCGGCAAGACTGAAGAGTGCGGAGGTGCACCACCCACGTGTCGGCGACCATCAGGCGTCAGCGGTGAACCGCGGCAGGCACGTAGCTCAGGGGGAGAGCGCTTGCTTGACACGCAAGAGGTCGGCGGTTCAAGACCGCCCGTGCCTACCATCCCCGCCGTCATGCGTCCATTGTGGATGATGTCGAGAGAGGTATCACGGAGGGCTCCGTGATGCCTTTTTTATTGCATCGGGGGAAGAAACGCGATGGGACAGGTGGAAGTGATCCTCCCCGGCGGGCGGGTCGCGCGCCTTGAGGGGGGGCGTCCTCTCGCGGCACTCCTCCGGACGGTCGATGGGGATCTGGCGGGACGAGTACTGGCGGCGCGGCTCGAGGGGAAGATCGTGGATCTCTCCGCGGTCCCGCCCGCCGGAGCGCGGGTCGAGCTCGTCCTCGTCGACTCTCCGGACGGGCTGACGATCCTCCGCCACAGCACCGCGCACCTCATGGCCGCGGCGGTGCAGAAGCTCTTTCCCGGGGCCAAGTTCGCCATCGGACCCCCGGTGGAAGACGGCTTTTACTACGATATCGACCTCCCGCGGCCCCTGACGCCCGAGGACCTCCCGGTGATCGAGGCCACGATGCGGACACTGCAGGCCGAACGGCTACCGTTTCGTCGGCTCGAGATGCCGGTGGAGGAGGCGCTGAGGCTGATGAAGGAGAAGGGACAGACCTACAAGGTGGAGATCCTCGAGACGATCCGCCGCACCGGCACGTCCCGGCCGGAGCCGGTGGAGGAGCTGCAGGAAGAGGCCGAGCCGGGTGGCATGGTGAGTTTCTACGAGACCGGCGCGTTCCTCGACCTCTGTCGGGGACCCCATGTCCCCGACACCTCGTATCTTACGGCTTTCAAGTTGACGCACCTGGCGGGCGCCTACTGGCGGGGGAAGGAACAGAACCCCATGCTCACCCGGATCTACGGGACCGCCTTTGCAACGCCCGAGGCGCTCGAACAACACCTCACCCGGCTGGAAGAGGCGAAGCGGCGCGATCACCGGCGCCTGGGCCGGGAGCTTGGACTGTTCAGCATCGAGGAGGAGATCGGCCCGGGCCTCGTGCTGTGGCATCCGAAGGGGGCGGTCATCCGGGAGGTGATCGAGACCTTCTGGCGCCGGGAGCACCGCCGGCAGGGCTACCAGCTCGTCTACACCCCGCATGTGGCCCGGGCGCATCTCTGGAACGTGAGCGGGCACCTGCAGTGGTATCGCGAGAACATGTTCTCGGGGATCGAGGTCGAGGGGCAGGACTATCTGGTTAGACCGATGAACTGCCCCTTTCATATCCTGCTGTACCGGTCGCAGACCCGGAGCTACCGGGATCTGCCGCTGCGCCTGGGGGAACTCGGGACCGTCTACCGCTACGAGCGGTCGGGGGTGCTGCACGGGCTGCTCCGGGTCCGGGGCTTCACGCAGGATGACGCGCACATCTTCTGCCGGCCCGAGCAGCTCGAGGGCGAGGTGGCCGACGTGCTGGCACTGGCCCTCGGCATGCTGGGCGCCTTCGGATTCAGCGAGTATCACCTGGTCCTGTCGGTGAGCGATCCGAAGCACATGGACAAGTACGCGGGGAGCCCGGCCGACTGGCAGCGGGTGGAGGCGGCGCTCGCGGCGGTGCTCGAGAAGAGCGGGATGGCGTTCGACCGGGTCACGGGGGAAGCGGCCTTTTACGGTCCGAAGATCGACGTCTCTCTCGTCGACGTCCTAGGGCGGCGGTGGCAGTGTGCCACGATCCAGGTCGACTTCAACATGCCGGAACGGTTCGACCTGGGCTACGTGGGCGAGGACGGCAAAACGCATCGGCCCCTGATGGTGCACCGGGCCCTCCTCGGCTCGCTCGAGCGGTTCTTCGGCATCCTGATCGAGCACTACGGGGGGGCCTTTCCCCTCTGGCTGGCTCCGGTGCAGGCGACAGTCCTGCCGGTCGCCGAGCGGCACGCGCCGTATGCAGAGCAGGTGGCCAAGCGCCTAGCTGCGGCCGGGGTGCGCGTCACGGTCGATGGTCGGAACGAAAAGGTGGGGTTCCGGATCCGCGAGGGGGAGGTGGCCAAGGTGCCGGTCCTCCTCGTGGTGGGGGACCGGGAAATGGAGGCCGGGTTGGTCTCCGTCCGAGAGCGGGGTCGTCGCGATCGGGGAGCCATGCCGCTCGAGACACTCCTCGAGGAGGTTCGTGAGGCGCTCCATCCCCCCGTGACTGGACCCGCACTGTGAGGAGGTGAGTCGGGATCGAAAGAGGACTGAGAATCAACGAACGAATCCGAGTCCGGGAGATCCGGGTGATCGACGCCGACGGGGTCCAGCTGGGGATTCTGACGCCGGAGGAGGCCCTGGCGAAGGCCCGGAGCTTGGGGTTGGATCTCGTTGAAGTCGCCCCGCTGGCCAAGCCGCCGGTCTGCCGGATCTTGGACTACGGCAAGTTTCGGTACGAGCAGGCGAAGAAGGCGCGGGAGGCGAAGAAGAAGCAGACGATCGTTCAGCTCAAGGAGATCAAGCTGCGCCCCAAGACCGACGAGCACGATTTCCAGTTCAAGGCGCGGCACGTGGACCGGTTCCTCCGGGCCGGGCACAAGGTCAAGGTCACCATGATGTTCCGGGGCCGGGAAATGGTCCACACCGAGCTCGGCAAGCGGCACTTGGACCGGCTGTCGGAGGCCCTGAAGGACCTCGGGCAGGTGGAACAGCCTCCGCGGCTCGAGGGGCGTAACATGACCATGGTCATGGGTCCGAGGCCGGATCTGAAGCCGGCGTCAGCCAAGCCAAGCCCGGAGCCGGCTGCTGTCAAGGACACGGCGAAGGACAAGGACAAACCATAGCCAGGCGGTCATCGGTCGTCGGCTTGCGGTGAGCGGGCCGAACCGTCGGCGGCCAGTCAAGGAGAGACATGCCCAAGCTCAAGACGCACCGGGGTGCGGCGAAGCGCCTCAAGGTAACAGGGACGGGCAAGGTCCGGCGGCGGAGAGCCGGCAAGAGCCACCTGCTGACCGGCAAGGGGGGGGAGCGTCGTCGGCGGCTTCGACGCGGTGATCTCATACATGCGACGAACGTCAAGCGGGTCCGCCGGCTGATCCCGTACCTGTAAGGTTGGCGCTCCAGCGGGAAAAGGAGAGGGGACGATGGCGAGGGTGAAGGGCGGATACGTCACCCGGCGTCGGCGGAACCGGGTCCTCAAACAGGCGGAAGGATTCTGGGGGAAGCGCAAGTCCAACTTTCGCATCGCCCAGGAGGCGGTGGACCGGTCGCTCAAGTACGCCTTCCGCGATCGCCGGGTGCGCAAGCGGGAGTTCCGCCGGTTGTGGGTGAACCGGATCGGCGCGGCGGCACGCCTGCACGGTCTGTCGTACAGCAAGTTGATCGGCGGGCTGCGAAAGGGTGGGGTGGTCCTCGACCGCAAGGTGCTGGCCGATATCGCCGTGAAGGATGCGGCCGCCTTCGGCCAGTTAGCGGCCGTGGCCAAGGCAGCGGCGGGCGTCTGACCGCAGTGAAAAATACCTGCCAGCGGGTCCTGTCATGGGCGTCCTCACAGGATCGGGCGGGTATCCTTCGTCGGCAGGAAATGCCATGGGCTGCCGGTTCTACGGCACCACCACCCTTGGCCCCTCGCTCCGGGGCTCCCGCGGCGACCCTGCGCGACGGCTTACGGCCTGGGTCCCCCCGTGTTCACAATCCGTGCACAGGACATGGGCATGGATCGCGCCTCGGTTTCC
>DASRUH010000174.1:0-4382 GCA_035655535.1 Methylomirabilis sp. (SeqCode) | reverse complement strand
GGACGAGTTGGTCCCGATCCGCTCGGGTGAGCGGGGTCTCCTCCTCCACCAGCATGTCCTCGATGATCCGCGTGATCTGCTGCCGGACCTGCTCCGGCGGAAGGATGTCCAGCTTCGAGAGATCGATCCGCTCGATCAGCTGGCTATGGATCCGGGTCTTGAGGTCGTAGTAGGACCCGTCGCCCAGGCCCTGCCTCTCTGCAGGATCTACCAGACGAGCGGGTCCCGTCGGTTTCTCCTGCCGACCGTGAAACAGTCCCATTTACTTTTCTCCGCGAATCGCCTTGGGAATCCATGGCAGGCGGAAGGCCGTGCGCGCAGGCGCAGGCTCTGCGCCTGGTGCCAGCCCGCTGACGAGCCGGTCGGACAGCTCCCGCAGGCTCTTGGCGATCTTCGACCGGGGGGAGGCCGTCACCACGGGCTCCCCGCGGTTGATCGCCGTCACGACGGTGGGGTATTCACTCGGCGTCCTCCAGTAGATGGACACTCCGAGCATTTCCCGGACGTGCCTGAGGGTGATATCCTCCCCGGTCCCGTCGCGCATCACCACGATGCGGATCCTTTTGGGGTCGAGCCCGAGGTGGCGGAAGGCCGCGAGCCCCGCCGCGCCGGAGCGGAGGGCGGAGACGTTGGGACTCACCAGGAAGAGGATCACGTCAGAGGCCTCGAGCGCCGCGATCGTGCCGGGATCCATATCGTGGGGAAGGTCGAGGACCACGTGCTCGAAATAGGAGCGCAGGATCTGGAGGCCAACCTTGATCTGCTCGCCGGCGACCTTGACTCGCTCCATCCGCGACGGCCCCGGGAGCACCCAGAGCCCGCTCCCGTGCTTCGTGAGGAGCCCCTTGAGGAAGGGCTCATCCAACCGTCCGGCGTGCTCAAAGGCGTCGAGGGTGGAGTAGGTGGGCCGCAGGTTCAGGAAGGTCGCCACGTCGGACTGGCGAATGTCCAGGTCTACCAGGAGCACGCCCCCGGGGGCGCTCTCCGTGAGGCATACGGCCAGATTTGTGGCAATCGTGGTGACGCCGACCCCCCCCTTTGTGGAAAAGACTGAGGTGACCTTTCCCTGTCGATGTTCAGTCACAGCTCTCCGGTGGAAGCGGGCCATCTTGGCGAGGGCCGCCAGCAGCTCGTCCTGTTTCACTGGCCGGCCGAGGAAATCGAAGGTGCCCGCCCGGATAGCCCGGATCACCAGTTCGGCCGATACGCTGGCCGCGGTGGCGAGGATGGCCGTGTTGGGCAGGGCGCGGGCTAATGCCTCGATGGCGGAGAGCCACTCCCCCTCAGCCTTGCCCCCTTGCTCGGTGGGGACCTCCAGGATGACGAGGTCGGGGCGGTAGGGAGCGGCCCCTGCGACGGCCTCCGCGATACGCGAAAACTCGGCCACCACCAGCGATGACGTCGCCAGCAGGATCTGCCGCACGCCGGCGCGCGAGGCGGGGTCAGAGTCCACAAGGATCACCCGCAGGAACTGGCTCATGCGTGCCTCCGCCCACTGGGCCTACAGGTCGCTCCGGCCGAGGGGGCGCTCCACAACCTCGCCGACGCCGGGGATCCCCGGCAGCAAGGTGAACTCGCTCTTGTCCTCCTCGCGCATCTCCATCAGCTTGGTGGGATCCGGGAGCCTCGGGTCGCCGGGCGGGACCCCCTTGACGAGTTTCACCGTCACGAGGAACAACAGCTCGGACTCGTTGTTTCGAAACCGCACGCTCCGGAAGAGCGCACCAAGGATGGGAATGTCCCCCAGGAGCGGGACCTTGGCGACGGCCTGCCGGATCTCATTGTTGATGAGCCCGGCGATAGCGAAACTTTCGCCGTCCTTTAAATTGACCGTCGTCGAGGTCTGGACCTTCCGGATCGCGGGGACCTGGAAGCCGGCGGAAACCAGGCCCTGGGCGAAGTCGAGCGACGAGACCTCAGGCGCGACGGCCAAGTTGATCCTGCTCCCGTCCACGACCACGGGGAGGAAGGTGAGGCTGACGCCGAACGGCTTGAACTCGATCGTGATGGCGCCGGCCGCGGCCCCGGCCTGGGCGACGGGGTAGGGGAACTCGCCACCGGAGAGGAAGCTGGCCTTCTTGCCACTTTCGGTGACCAGGTTGGGCTTGGCCAACACCCGGAGCAGATCTCGCTCGGCCAGGGCCCGGACCAGCCCCGCGAAGTCCCGGTCTGGAGAGGCGAAGAAGAGGTTGGCGAGATCGGTGAATTGCATCTCGGGAGACTGGATCGTCGGGGAATCCACAACACTCGCTGCCGCCCCAATCAGCCCAAGCGGCGGGAAGAAGGGGGTGCCGGGAAAGAAGGCGCCCTGGAACGTGCTTCCCAGGAACCTGGCGCTGAAGCCGAGCTCGCGCAAGGCCGAGCGTAACACCTCGGCTACCTGGACCTGGATCATGACCTCCTGTGGCTTGACGTCCCGCACGGTGAGGAGATTGATGACCTTGCCTTTGGGGGTGAAGACCGACGCGACCTCGCCGGCTGACGAGACGAGGTCGTCGCTGGTGACCGCGCCGTGCAGGATGATGGCGCTCTGCGCCGGGCGCACCTCGATTTCGTCGCGGGGAGCGATCTGCTTCAGCCGCTCTTGGAGGAGCCCGATGTCGGTCTGGACTACGAGATCGAAGAAGAGGGTCTTTTTCGGGTAGAAGACCACCAGGGACGTCACGCCGACGGCTTTGCCATTAATGAGGATCTGGTTTGGGGTAACGACGAAGACGTCGGCAATGTTCGGATCGGTGACCGATACCCGGTCGAAGCGTTCCTTGACCTCGATCACCTGGGACTTGCCGATGGTCACGTCGATCCGAACCAGCCCCTGCTCGGCCGCTGCGGCGGACAACCAACAGCCGATCACCAGGGCCGAGATGATCACACGTCCCGGCCACGTGCGGCTTGCACAGTTGAGGCGTTTCGTATGCATAGGCTCTCCCCTGGTCTCAGGGAACGTTGGCGCCAACCCACACATCACCCGCGCGCTGGGTGAACTGGTAATCCGTCACCTTGCCCCCTCGCATGACCGAGATCTTGTGGGCGGGGGATCGAGGCTGTTCGGCGACCCGAACCTCGGTCGGCTTCGGCCCTGGGACGGCCGGTTCCTGGCCGAGGAGTGTCGCCCGAGTGACCCCGGGCGTGGCGACGGTCTGGTTGTCGCCGAAATGCCGCGTGGCGAGCATCAACTTCCCCGAGGTGTGACCCAGTGCCAGGCGCTCCGCTTGTTGCGGTGTGAGGGCGAGGGTGATCGTCGTGACCCTGACCGGCTTTTTGTCCTGCATCTCGACGGTCTGCCCCGCCGCAATGACCGGGACGTTTTGCAAGATCACCTTGGCCATTGCCTCCCCGCTCCCCTTGGTTAAACTCACCAGAACATCCACGCGGCTGTTGGGCTGGATCAACCCGCTCTCCTCGACTGCCTTGTCAACAGTGATCGTCACCGCCCGGAGGCCCTCCGGGACCAGCATCGGGAGGAGCGAGGTCCGCGTGGCGGCCTCCTTGTCAATCAGCTTTGTCTCTATCAGGGGTTCCCCGGCGACGAGGGAGCTGCGCACCACCCGCCCTTCGGCCTGGGTGACCGTCCTCAAAGCGCCCGGAGGCAATGCGCTCTTGGGCCACGGGGCGAGGTTCACGTGGCGACTCGTCACGGACTCCCCGACTCCCATGTTCACGGCGGCGACGATGATCTCCTCGGACCCCTGCTTGCCGGCCTCCACCGTGATCCTGTGCATGACGGCCTGATATATAAAGGCGGCGGCTAGGAGCCCCGCCAGGGAGGCGAAACATATGACCAATACGAGTCGGCGACGCACAGCACTCCTCCTATTCGTATCGCATCGTGGCACTTTGCGTGAGGGTTAGGCTCCCGAGCATCGGCAGGAAAGCTGGCACGACTGTTTGGAACGTCACGCTGACAGTCGCCGTGACGGGCGAGTCGGCCAGGCACGGCGCCGCGCACACGACTGAGACGCTCGTGGGGGCCAGATTGGCCGAGCTGAGGACCGCGTTGATCCGGTTGACGGCGGGGGTCGGATCGAAGGGATCGGTGACGACCCCTGTCCGGGCCCCCTCCCGGGCCGCGCTGGTTACAATATTGAAGGTGAGCCAGGCGCGGCTCAGCTCGACGATCGCGAAAAAGACCAGGAGGAGGAACGGGAGGACGATGATGAACTCCACCATCGAGGCTCCTCGCTGGTCAGCCAGTTGGCGCGTGCGGTCCACGGCCACCCCTCATACGGTACGGCCGGCCCGAGGGCCCCTGCCGAAGCCCCCGGGCTGCCAAGTGGATTCTACGGTAACACAGCGCCAACGGCAGTTGAAACGGCGGTCATAATCGTCGTGGCCATCCCCGCAAGCGCGGTCGACAACGGACCGGCAGGCGCGGCGTAGAT
>DASRUH010000173.1:0-5245 GCA_035655535.1 Methylomirabilis sp. (SeqCode) | reverse complement strand
TCGGACTCCGCTACCCGGCGCTCACCATCCCGCCGGGGGGCGAGATACACGTGCCGCTGAAACTCTACGCGGGGCCCAAGGAGATCGGGAGGCTCGGGGATGCGGGGCACGATCTTCAGGGGCTCGTGGACCTCGGCTGGTTCTGGTTCCTGGCACAGCCCGCCCTCTGGTTGCTCACACGGCTGCACGACGCCACGGGCAACTACGGCGTGGCCATTATCATCATCACCATCCTGCAGAAGATCGGCTTCTACCCGCTGACGCAAAAGAGCTACAAGTCGATGCAGGCCATGCAGGCGATCCAGCCCAAGCTGGAGGCCCTCAAGGAGCGATACAAAGGCAATACGCAAAAGCTGAACCAAGAGATGATGGAGCTGTATAAGCGCCATGGCGTCAATCCCTTCGGCGGCTGCCTCCCCATGGTCATCCAGATTCCGATCTTCATCGCGCTCTACAACGCGTTGGGGAGTTCTGTGGAGCTCTGGCGCGCCCCGTTCGCCCTGTGGATCACCGACCTCTCGGCCCCCGACACCTTCTTCGTCGTGCCGTTTGCGATTCCGTACCTCGGCGCGGCGTTCGCTTTCCGGGGTCTTCCCCTCATCATGGGGATCAGCATGTTCGTGCAGCAAAAGATGAGCCCCACGGCCGGGGATCCGCGACAGGCCCAAATGATGCTCTACCTCATGCCGGTCATGTTCACGTTCATCTTTTGGGGTATGCCGTCCGGGCTGGTGCTCTACTGGCTGGTCAACAACGTCCTCCAAATCGGGCACCAGTACCAGATGAATCGCGGACTCGGTCTCTCCCTTGGGGCGGCGAAGGAGGGCGGGTGAGCGGCAGCCGACCGCGGGATCCCTTCCAGGATACGATTGCGGCCATTGCGACGCCCCCAGGGGAAGGGGGAATCGGAATCGTCCGCCTGAGCGGTGCGGAGGCCCTGGAGATCGCCGCACGCGCCTTTCGCCCCTCTTCGGGTGCCGACCCGCGCCAGTTCGCGAGCCACAGCATCCACCACGGCACGGTGGGGGACCCGGACACGGGGGGCGTGGTCGACGAGGTCCTCCTGATGCTGATGCGCGCTCCACGCTCCTACACCGGCGAGGATGTGGTCGAGCTCCACGGGCATGGGGGGCGCGTCGCCGTGCAGGCGCTCCTTGCACTGATCTTCCGTCATGGGGCGCGGCCCGCGCTGCCGGGGGAATTTACCCGGAGGGCCTTTCTCAACGGCCGCCTCGACCTCGCCCAGGCCGAGGCGGTGCTCGATATCGTCCAAGCAAAGACCGAAGCGGGGCTCAAGGCGGCCGTGCGGCAACTGCGAGGGGGACTCTCGGATCGGGTCCGTGAGCTGCGAGCGGAACTCATCGCCCTCTTGGCGACGCTCGAGGCCTCGGTCGACTTTCCGGAGGACGGCCATGCCTTCCCGGAAGTGGGGGAGCTTGAGAAGCGGATGTACGGCGCCGAAGAGCGGATACGAGCCCTGATGCAGAAGGCCAGGGACGGACGGCTGCTCCGGGAGGGAGCCACCGTCGTCATCGCGGGCCGGCCGAACGTGGGGAAGTCGAGCCTCTTGAATGCCCTCCTGGGGCGGGAGCGCGCCATCGTCTCGCCAGTGCCCGGGACGACGCGCGACACAGTGGAGGAGGCCTTCGAGATCGGCGGAGTACACGTCAGGCTCATTGATACGGCAGGGCTCAGGGAGGGGGCGGAAGGCCCGGTCGAGCAAGAAGGGCTGCGCCGGACACGCGCAGCGCTCGCGGCGGCAGATCTCACGATCGTCGTGATGGACGGGAGCGAGGGAATCGCACCGCTGGATCGGGAGGTGTGGTCGGAAACGAGGGACCCCAGGGTGCTCGTTGTGAACAAGGCGGACCTCCCACCTGCGCTGCCGCCGCAGGCCTACCGGGGCCGATTGGGGACGGTACCGCTCTTCACCTCGGCGCTGAGCGGACAGGGGGTGGAGGAGGTCCGAGGGGAGATCGGGCAGCGATTGGCCGCGGATCTGGAAGGCGAGGCGACCCTCATGGTTCGCCCGCGACATCACGAGGGGCTCCAGCGCGCCGAAAAGGAGCTGAGGGTCGCCCGTGAGGGGCTGGGACAGGGCCTCTCTCCTGATCTCATCGCCCTGGACCTGCGGGCAGCGCTAGACGCGCTAAGCGAGATCGTGGGCGAATCGGTGACGGAGGAGGTGCTCGACCGAATTTTCCAGGACTTTTGCATCGGAAAGTAACAGGGGAACCGCGGCGCCCAGAGAGGAGCAGGGGGGTGTGGTAGGTGGATGCGACGCAACGGAAGCACCTCACCCGCGGGATCGCCAAGCTGGGTTTGACCTTCACGGAGGCCCAGATCGACCACGTCATCACGTATCTGAGCGAGCTCAAGCGCTGGAATCAGAAGACGAATCTCGTAGGCTTTCGCACCGACGACGCGCTGGTCCGGCATGGGATCCTGGAGTCCCTGACAGTTCTCAAGGCATTTACGGTCCGTCCAGGCCTGCGGCTCATGGACATCGGCAGCGGCGCGGGCTTTCCCGGGATCCCTCTCAAGATAGCCGTCCCCGACCTCAGGATCACCCTTGTTGAGTCCACGAGAAGAAAGGTCTCCTTCCTGAAGCAGGTCTGTCGCCTGCTCCAACTCAGGGCCCTCTCGGTCCTCCAGACGAGGGCCGAGCTTCTCGGCCAAGATCCGGCCCACCGGGAGGCCTACGACATCGTCACCGCCCGGGCCGTGGCGCGGCTCCCCGAAGCCGTGACCTTGTGCAGCCCGTTTGTGAAAAGGGAGGGGCGCATTATTCTGCCCGTGGGGTCCGGATGGCCGAGGGAGGCCGAGACCCTCAGGCGACCCGATCTCCGGATCGAGAAAGTCCTCAACACCGGCGGGGACCGCTATCTGCTGATTATCGCAAAGACCGGGGATGTTTCACGTGAAACAAAGGGCGGGGTCGCCCCCGAACGTTTCACGTGAAACATTTTCCTTTCCGTTGGCGGTGGCGGCGTGATATCTTCTCAGCGATTCTCAAGGGGAGGTGCGGGTGGCGCGGGTGATCGCGGTCACCAATCAGAAGGGGGGAGTGGGGAAGACCACAACCGCAGTCAATCTTGCTGCCTGTCTCGCCGCGGCTGAAAAACGCACCCTCCTGGTGGACATGGACCCCCAGGGAAACGCGACCTCCGGATTCGGGATTTCCCGCGACCGACCCGGCCCATATGTTTACGAGGTCCTGATGGGGGAGGCGAAGGCCTCGGAAGCCCTCTGCACCGGCCCCCTTCCAGGCCTGTACATCCTCCCCTCGAGCCCGGCCCTCCTGGGGGCAGAGGTCGAGCTGGCCAACGAAGTCGGCCGGGAACAACGGCTCAAAAAAGCGTTGAACGGACTCCTGGATGAGTACACGTACATCCTGGTCGACTGTCCTCCCTCCCTCGGTCTCCTGACGCTGAACGCCCTCACCGCGGCCCACTCCGTCCTCATTCCCCTGCAGTGTGAGTATTACGCCCTTGAGGGGTTGAGCCATTTGCTGACGACCCTGCGCCTCGTGCGGCGAGGGTTCAACCCCGGACTCGAGATCGAAGGCGTCCTCTTCACGATGTACGACAGCCGCCTGAGTCTGAACCGGCAGGTGGTGGAGGACGTGCGCAGGAACATCTCCGGAAGAGTCTTCCGGACCATCATCCCGAGGAGCACCCGCCTGAGCGAAGCCCCGAGCTTCGGCAAGCCGATCATCCTATACGATATTCGCTCGGCGGGCGCGGAGGCGTATCTGAGTCTCACCAAGGAGGTGATCGATGGGACGACAGGCGCTCGGTCGGGGTCTTGAAGCCCTGCTGCCCGTCGGCAGGGAGGAGCCCGGGATCCTAGAGATCCCGTTGGCCAAGATCCGTCCAAGCCCGTTTCAGCCGAGAAAGCGGTTCGATGACGCAAAGCTCGACGAGCTGGCGGCGTCCATCCGGACCCGCGGCGTCCTCTCCCCGGTAATCGTCCGGCAGACACCGGATGGCTATGAGCTGGTAGCCGGAGAGCGGCGCGTCCGCGCGGCGGAGCGGGCCGGCCTCGATAGAGTTCCGGCGGTGGTCCGCGAGATGTCTAACGCGGAGATGCTGGAGGTGGCGTTGATCGAAAACCTCCAGCGGGAGGACCTGAATCCGGTCGAGGAGGCGGAGGTCTATCGTCGTCTCGTCGAGGAATTCAACCTGACCCAGGAAGAGATCGCGAGCCGCGTAGGGAAGGATCGGGCCTCCGTCGCCAATACGCTCCGTCTCCTCAAGCTTCCCCCGCGGATCCGCGAGGACCTCATCGGGGGGAGGCTCTCCGCCGGGCACGGCCGGGCGCTCCTCGCCCTCGAGGGCCGGGATCTCCTCCTGAAGGCGCGAGAGGCGATCCTGCGGCGCAGCCTGTCGGTGCGGGCGACGGAGCTTCTGGTGAAGCGGCTGAAGGCTGCGCCGGCGGATCGGACCAGGAGGCGGCAGGGCCCGGCGCTCGCCGCCGCGGAGGAACAGTTACGGCGGGCCTTGGCCACCAAGGTCCGGATTGTCCGCCAAGGCCGCCGGGGTCGGATCGAAGTGGAGTTCTACTCCGAGGAGGACCTCGAGCGTCTCATCGAGAAAATCTGCGGTCGCTAGACGCCTCGACGGCCTCGCGTCCATTCTGCTGCCGCGCCGGCCCGGCGGCACACACTTCCTCTTCCGTCATCGTCATGTTGACCGGCATATGAGGTCTGCGTGGGCAGGATCTCACCGGTATTCGTGGCTGCGGGGGTGGGAATCTGGCTCGGGGCCATGCTCTTCTTGAGTTTTGTCCTGGCCCCCGCCGCCTTTGGCACCATTGAGAGCCGTCAACTCGCCGGCGACCTCGTTGCCCGAGCGCTGAACATCTTATACTTGTCGGCGTACGTGCTCGGGCCTCTCCTGGTCCTCGTGCGGGTGCTCGGCCGACCCCCAGGACGGCAGCGCCTCTGGGCGGTTCAAGTCATCCTTCTCATCTTGATGACCGCGTCCACCCTCGTCTCGCGCGAAATCGTGGGGACGAAGCTCCTGGAGCTCCGCCGCGCCATGGGCAGCGTCATGGAGACGGGTCCTCGCGACGATCCGCGCCGTCTGCTGTTTCAACAGTGGCACCAATTCTCTGTCCTCCTCATGCTCTTCAACATCGCCGCGGCCGCCGCGGTTCTCGCGCTGGTGGGCGTCGAAGGGCGACGGTACGTCTCGCGGAATGAATAAGCTCCTCGCCTGGATCTTCTCGCTTGCCACAGCCA
>DASRUH010000172.1:0-6230 GCA_035655535.1 Methylomirabilis sp. (SeqCode) | reverse complement strand
TCCCCCAGTACGAGGCAATCTACCGGGAACTTCTCGCGGAGTAGCGTCACCGCACGACCCGATCGACCGCGCGCTGCAGACGCCCCCACCCCTATCCGAAACCCCCTTCACCGCCTTACCCTGATCCTCCTGCGGATCATGACTGGTGTGCTCTTCATCCCGCATGGGGCGCAAGAGTTGTTCGGCTTCGGGCGGCGGGGACCTCAGCCTCGATACGGTGATGTCCAAGGGCAGGCGATGCTAGGGCCATGCAATTACGAGGGTCGCTCCGGTGGGGGGGCCCCTGGACAATCCGGCCGAGATCGCCGCGAGGCCCTGTCATTGCTGCACCTTGGCACATGCCTTGCACTCCTTTAGCCCGCAGGATGAGGCATCGAACGAGAATCCTACAACTCGCCCTGTTGGTTCTCTGGTCGCAGACCGGCCTCGTAACCGCGAACCAGTGGGCGGAGACGATCGAGCGACTCAAGCCCACCGTCGTCAACCTCGAAGTAACCACCCACGTCAACATCGGCCTGGACCGCCCCGGGAACTGGCACGGGACCGGGTTCATTCTGGACGCCAAACGCGGCATCATCGCCACGAACCGGCATCTCACGTCGACGAGCCCCGCGCAAATCAAGGTCACCTTCGTTGACGGCAGCTCCACAGAGGGGAAGATCCTCTACTACGACTACTATCACGACTTCGCCTTCATCCGGTTCGATCCCTCGTCGGTGACGCTCGAGCTGAGAGAGGCCACGCTCGGATCCTCCTTCGGCCTGAAACCCCAACAGACGGTTCTCCTGATCGGCAACAACGAACGCGAGGAGTATTCCGTCAAGATCGGGATGGTGGTCAACGCGACCGTCGATAAGGGTGACCGTCACTCCTCGACGATCCACACCAGCTTTGACCGGGCGGGCGGGTCCAGCGGATCCCCCGTCTTCAATGAAAACGAGGAGGTCATCGGTATCCACTATACCGGGACGGACACCTCGAGCTTCGAGCTGCCGATCGAATACCTCAGGGATTCCCTGCGCGCGCTCCAGGGTGGCGCGGTCCCCAAGCGGGGCGACATCGGTGTCGAACTCGGCTACGTGAACCTCGATGACGCCATCAAGCACGTGGGCATCACCGAAGAGTACCGCAATCTGTACAAGCGGGTCTTCCCCGGTTCGACCAAGGTCATCCACATCGAGCGGATCGTCCCCGCCTCACCGGCCCAGGGCGTCCTCAAGCCGGGTGATATCGTCTGGGCCGTCGGCGGCCAGCTCGTCGGCGACAACCTCTATTTCTTCGACAAGCTCATCGACCAGCACGTCCGTCGGACCGTCAAGGTGACGGTCCTGCGCCGGGAACGGGCGATCACGGTCGACCTTCCCGTCCCGGATCTCGAGGAGCAAAAGACCAAGGCCTTCGTCCTGTTCGGGGGAGGAACGTTCCAGAACATTACGACCGACATCCGGAGGCGGCTGAATTACGGCGGGGAGGGGGTCTTCATGAACAGCGCCCGGGTGGGCAGCGCCTTCTCGCCGCTGGGTATTTACGAGGAAAAGAATCCGACCGTGCGTCGCGTGATCGTCAAAGAGTTAAACGGCCGAGAGATCAAAAACCTCGATGATTTCATCGCCGCCGCCGGCTCGATCCGGAGCGGAACGAACACCACGGTCATCTATCAAGACCTGTACGATGTCAACACCGGTCCCAAGGTCAGGTACACCTCGTTCGACCTCATGCTGAGCGAGCTCCGGATCTTCCGCTTGAACGACGCCGCCGGCAGCTGGGACGAGGCGAACTGACGATCCGGACCCGGCGGAGGCGAAGCACTCAGGAGCGGCGGAGTATTTCCGCCGCCTCAGAAAGGGCGCAGAGCTTCCGGAACGCCACCTGGGATGTCGCCACCGGCCGGTCGGCGAAAGTACCGAATCCGCAATCGGGGTTGAGGAAGACCCGCTCGGGGCCTACCACCTCCGCCACCCGGCGCACGCGCGCGGCGATCTCGTCCGGCGACTCCACTTCCGAGGTCCGGGGGTTCACTGCTCCATACCCGATCTGAACTCCCGGCGGGAGGCCGCGGAGCGCCTCGACCGATCCGGCCCGCGGGGTAGCGTACTCCAGGACGAACTGGTGGACCCTCATCCGGCTGAAGTACGGGATCAGGGGATCATACGGACCCTGCAACAGGATGTCCTCCTTCTGGCTCCAGTTCCCCCGGCAGACATGCACGGCCAGGATCGGTCCCTCGATCCCCTCCACGACCCGGTTGATGAGGTCCACCGCCAGGTCCAGCTCCTTCTCGGGGCTGGCACCTGCCGCCAGCGCCGCGCACATGAACGTGCGCGTCGCGGACTTGCCCGCAAAGACGAGCTCGGTGAGGACCGGCTCATCGAACTGCACGACGTCGGCCCCCGCCGCCGCCAGCGCACGGAGCTCCGCCCGCAGGATCGCCACGATGTCATCGCCCAACGATTCTCGCGTCGGATAGGCGGCCTCCGAAAGGTTCTTGACCCAGGTCGAGCGGTTCAACAGGTACGGACCGGGAAGGGTCACCTTCACCGGTCTCCGGGTGTGCGCCTGAAGGAAACTGAGGTCGCCGGCCACGAGGGGCTCGCGCGGCCGGAGTTTTCCCACCACGGTGGGGTTCTTGATGGCGAAGGCGGGGACATCGAGGGCGTTGAGCAAGGTCTCAAAGGCCGCCTTGTCCTCGACGTACTCGAGGAGCTCCGCCATCGACATCAACCGGATCCCGTCGAGCCGGTCGCAGATGAACGAGTAGAAATTGTCCCGGCGTTGCTCGCCGTCCGAGATGATGTCGACGCCGGCGTCCTCCTGGTACTTGATCGCCAGGAGTGTCGCCTCGTCCTGCAGCGCCCGGAGATCGGCCCGCTTCTTCTTCATCGCCTCGAGCAGCCACGACGGGCGGGGCCAGCTTCCGACGACGGTGACGGGGTACAGCGGCCAGCGGCTCATCACACCCTCTTCATCGGAATGCGGACCGGCACCTGCCGGATGAGGGATTGGGTGACAGGCGAACGGAGCAGGGTCTCTTCCCAGAGGGCCTCGAGCACCTCGTCATCGGCCTCCGCATCCACATAGAGGGAGCCCTCGACGGCCCGGAGCCCGGGATGCCCTGTCTCCTCGATCCCCAGGAAGATCAGGATGTTGTCCGCCTGCGCCTTCAGCGAAACCTCGACGTTGTGCACATCGATGCCCCGCTGCGAGGCTCGCCATTGGAACCCCACGACGAGGCAACCTCCGAGTGCCGCCAGCAGGTACTCCACGGCGCTCGGGGCGGGATCCTGGGTCTCGAAGCTGGCCGGCTGGCCGACGACGAAGGAGTGATTCCGGACGAAGGCCCGGGCCTGCATCTCCCCGGTGCCGCGCACGCGGGCCGTCCAGGCGAAGGACCGTGCCTGCTCGAGGTCGGTCTGGAGCGCCTCGTCCGCCCCCTTCTTCTGGATGAAGTAGCGAAGGGTCCTTCCCTCGGCCGGCGCCACCGCCAGGAGGGTGTGCCCGACCAGGCGGCACCACGCCGGAAGATCCTCCTTGACGCTCACCTCTCGGCTGCGCAGCTCCAACACGCCGCCCCCCGGCAGCGGCTGCATCGCGTTCCGGATGATGAGGAGCAGGCCGCTCCCGCAGTCGAGATCGCCGCCGTCGCACAGCGCGTCGGCGACAGGTAACGGAGCTTCGGCGCCCATGCCTTCGCCCGACGGGCCACCTCAATAGGTGACAGCAGGACTGTTCTGCCCGAGAAACTCGACCAGCTTCGCCCCTCCGACGATCACCGAGCCGTCAATCAGCTTTCCCTCGTCAAGCTTCCGTCGCTTGAAGCAGGGCGAACAGACGTAGACCTTCCCGCCGGCCTTGACGAAGTTCCCCATCAGCTCCTTGAGGGGGGCAAAGCCCTCCTCGTGAATATCGTCGGCGTATCCCTTTTGGGACAGGCGCACGCCCTCGGTGCTCAGGAAGACCATCGTCTCTTTCTCGGACGCCACCGCGGCATTGGCCACGACAAAGGCGACCGTTGCCTTGTCCGGATTGTCCTTCGCGCAGGTCAGACTCACGCAAAACTTGCCCGCCACGTCTCATCCCTCCTTTCGCCGAATCCGGTACTCGGGATGCTCCCACTGGAGAAGCGTGTGCCCCGTCAGGCGGCACCATGCCGGCAGATCCTCGGGAGCGCCCGGGTCGAGGGCCGTGACCCGCAACACCTCCCCGGGCCTCATGGACTGCAGGCGCATGCGCAGTTCGAGGACCAGGTCGCCGCACGCCATGTGGCCGGCGTCCCACTCGGCGTCTATCCGCACGGCGCCCGGCGCGCCCGATCCGGGGCGGCGGGCCGCATCCAGGGCCGCCCCGCCCTCGTGTCCCGGGGCCCAGAGGCAGGCGGGGTGGGAAACGGCGCCGAAGCCTTCCCGGCGACTGGCCCAATCCCACCCCGCCCGAAAACACTCGTGGTGATCAATATACGCGAACACATGATCCCTGAGTTCTCCCCGATCCTGGGCCAGAGCGCCGGACAGGCATGGCAGGCATCGCGGGGCATCCTTGAAACCCATCGCGAGGCTCATCACGGCCTCGTGGCCGCACACGGTTCCGGCGCAGGCAGGGCACCGAGCGCCGTCCGACTGCTCCAGATAGAGAAGGACGGTCTCCGCGCGCGTGGACTCGTCGGGCGCCAGCGGACCGGCCATGATCGAGGAGCCTCCGATTCTCTTACAGCTCCCGGTACGTGAGCTTGCGGACCCACCCGGTCTTTTCGGGATGCTCCTTCCCGTCCACTTCCACGTATGCCTTCGGCAGCGCGTTGACCGCCTCGCCGTCCTGCTTCGGGCTCATGATGAGGTCCCGATTGCGCGACCAGACCACCCGCCGCTCGTCGAGGTTGCCAAAATAGTAGCTGACACGCGCCGGATCGGGCCCGAAGGTCCCGTCGGCCGTGGTGAGGCGCACGAGCTTTTCGTTGTCGGCATTCACGGGGTACTCACCGGCGTACAGATCGGCCACCGCCACGTCATGGGGCAGCCAGCCCAGGCCGGGCGCGTAGAACTCGGCCCAGCAATGGTAGCTCTGATCCTGGTCCTGACCGCGCAGCTCGGGTTTCAGGAAGGAGCCATACACGATCTGGGTCGGGATCCCCTTCGCCCGCGCCAGGGAGGTCCACAACGACTCGAAGTCCGTGCAGTTCCCGGTCCGGAAGGCCAGGCAGTACGTCGTGCTCCCGACCGGGGAGGCCTTCTTGTTCTTGGGGTCCTTGACCCAGTACTCGACGTTGTTCAGCACCCAGTCGTAGAGTTTCCGGGCCGCGATGACCGGGTTGGTCTCGTTACCGACAATCTGGTTGGCGAGCGTGCGGATTTCGTCATTGATCTCGACGTGCTTGTTCGGCTGCAAGTACTTGGCGTAGCGTGCCCGATCGGCATCCGTGAGCGGCTTTGCCTTGGCCGGATCCACGCTCGTGCGGACCTCCGAGCGCTCGACATGGAAGGTGGTCACCACCTTGAAGTCTTTCTGCTTGGGGTTCTGGGCTTCCAGGTAGAGGACCTTGCTCCCCTCGGAATCGCGCTCGACGCGGTGAGGATAGGGGGCCTCGATGCGGAGGCCACTCACCTTCTGGGCCGCATCGTCGTCCTGGGGGAGCGCAAACCAGACGCGGACCTTTTTCGCCCCCTCGGGAATGTTGACGGTGAGTTCGTTCCGCAACTCGAAGTTCGCACGCCGCAGCGCTCCTGCTCCATCTTTGGCGGTCTTGGCGACGGCCCACACAGACCAGACTCCCATGGTCAATCCCGTGACAATCCCGAAGATCCAAAGAATCCGCGATAGGAATTCCCGGGTCTCCATCATGCCCCCTCCTCGATGAAGTAAGGCACGCCCGTGCGAGAGGTATTTGGTTGTACTTGGGGTGATCCGGTAGGTGACGCGAAGTTTAGATGGAGTTTATCTATAAGTCAAATAGGAAATATCAATTTTAGTGTTCGTGTTAATTCGGCTTACCAATCGTCGGGGTACGTCCCTTGACAAGGGGAGGCGCGTTCGGTTGCGGATGAGCAAGCGACCCGGAGTGGGTCCCTCTTGCAGAGACTCAGAAATCCGAGGGGATCGTCTTGCGGAGATACGGGGCGAGCCACCGGCTGAGATCGGTGAGCTTGACCAGGTCAACGGGAGAGAAATTGGGCCCGGCCTCTTCCACGGAATTCCCCTTCCGACTTACCTGCAGCACCCCGAGGACGTGCCCCCAGGGG
>DASRUH010000171.1:0-4756 GCA_035655535.1 Methylomirabilis sp. (SeqCode) | reverse complement strand
AGAAGGAAAGTACCGGCATACCCTCCAGTGGCTCTCCCTCACCGAGAACGCCCAGGAGGTCCTGGCGAAGCTGACCGGGACTCGCCTGTAATCTCTCCCTTACGGCCTGACCGGTCGCTGCCCAGTCGAAATTCGAGCTCGGAGCACCCGTCCCGCCGAACCGGACGGCACCCGCCCGGGATCAGCGCCTGAAGACCGGGGATGCAGCCTTGGCACAGCCGTTGCACTATGCCAGCCCTGCCGCCACGATGCGGCAGGTGGGGGATGAGCACCTGTGAAGAAGGATCAGGATATCGGCCGCGTTCGCCGCAGCGAGTCCGAGGAGGTCCGCGTCTCGTTTCAGGAGATGGACGGCGCGCCCGCGATCGAGCTCAGGGTGTACAGCCGCTCTCCGGACCACGGCGGGGCGTACCTCCCGGAACCGGGAGCCATCTGCGTCCCTGCCGACGCCCTCTCGGACCTCTGCCAGCTTCTCGAGCGTGCCCACGACCACCTCCTCAAACAGGGGCTGGTGGCCATCCCGCGCCTGGGCAGCCTCTTCACCGCGGAGTCGGGGGAGCCGGCCGCATTCCAGCCCGCAGAGACACCGAGCCCCGCGCCCGAGCCGGCCCGCACGCGGACCGTGCCCGTCAAGCTCCCCTTCGAGTGCCTGGTCTTGAGCAGCCCGGACAGCTCCTCCGGCGGAACGGGGACGGAGCGGGTGGCGGGCGAAATCCGGATCCTGGGCAGGGACGGCGCGCACGTCTGGCTCCCCGAGCAGCTGCCCGTTCGGAGCCGCCTCGCCGTCTTCCTGCGGATCGGCGAGATGACGTTCCGCGCGCAGGCGGAAGTGGCGGAGGTCGCGCCGCACCCCAAGGACGGACAGTACCGCCACGCCCTCGACTGGCTCTCCCTCGCTCCCCAGGCCCAGGCGGCGTTGGCGGAGATCATGAAGGCCGCGAAGTAGCCCCGTGCAGACCTCCGACCGCCGCGCTCATTTGGCCTGCCCCCACACCTCGCGCAGCCGCTGATCCCGCCCGCAGCCCCACCGGTAGAACTTGTACCGAACGGGATTCTTCCGGTAATAGTCCTGGTGATACTCCTCGGCGGGGTAGAACGGCGAGGCGGGGGCAATCTCGGTGACGATGGGCCGGGAGAATCGCCTGGAGTCCTCGAGGGCCTTCTTGGACTGCTCGGCCAGGCGCCGCTGCTCGTCGTCGTGAGTGAAAATCGCCGAGCGGTACTGCCTCCCCTTGTCGCAGAACTGTCCGGCCTGATCCAGGGGATCGATATTCTGCCAGAAGACCTCGAGCAGTTTCGCGTAGGTCACCTTCTTCGGATCGAAGACGACCTGCACGGCCTCGGCGTGTCCGGTGGCCCCCGCCGAGACCTCCTCGTAGGTCGGATCCTTTGCGTGGCCGCCGGTGTAGCCCGAGGTCGTCGAGATCACCCCCTCGAGCGTGTCAAACGGCGGCTCCATGCACCAGAAGCAGCCGCCCGCCAACGTCGCGACCGCGCGCTCCCCGCCCCCCACCGCCTGGGCCGCCGCGCCGACGCCCGGGGCGCTCAGCACGAACAGGCCCCCGGCCAGGAGCAGTCCGAGCAAGGTGTCCGCCTTCATCTCCATCATCCCTCCCGAAACCCCCCCAGGATACCCCCGGGAGCATGTGTTGGGCGAGCCCCCCTGCGCTTCTTTAGACGGGGGGGGAGCGGGGAGGGATGCAGGGGCCCGGCATTCTGCCGAGGGACGACGGGGGGACGCGGGGTTGGCATGGCCGTTGCACGCGAAAGGACCGCGACGGGCACGGGCCTCTTGCGGAAACCGAGGGAGATTGCCATGGCGCATCCCGTTCCTCTCCGGCGTCGACGGTTTAACGTGCACCCGATCCAGCAGAAGTATTTCTTCCTCTCGCTGGCCCCCCTCTTTTTCTTTTTCGTCACGCTGGTCCTGCTGGTCCTATTTCCGCCGAACATCGCCTTCATGGGACTCGACCCGGAACTCGAGAGGCCGCCCACCCTGGGGGAGGTCTTCACCGTGATGGACGTCCGCGTCTGGCTGGCCCTATTGATCAGCATGCTCTTCTCGTGCCTGCTGAGCTATCTCGTCACGAACAAGTTCGCCGGCCACCTCTACCGGATCGAGCAGCTCCTGGAGCGCAGCAAGGAGGGGGTACTGCCGCCCACGCTCCAGGTGCGGCGGGGCGACGACCTCCGCGAGTTCGTGGAGCTGCTCGACGGCAGCTTCAAGACGATCGCCGCGGCCCTGGCCGGAATCAACGCGCAGCAGGGGCTCGCCGCCCAGAAGCTGACGGAACTGCGAGGCAGGATCAGGGGCGACGCGAACGGCGAGATGCGCGAGGCCGTCGAAGAGATCGGCCGGCACCTGCAGGAGTTGGAGAAGATCCTGGCGAGCTTCAAGCTCCCCGCGGCCGTCGCCCCATCCCCTCACAAGGAATAGCCCCCGTCCCGAGTCCGCTCACCCTCCCATCAGGCACCACACACCATCAGTGTGCGCCCCGGGGGCCAGACAGCAGCCCCGGGGGGCCTTCGTGCGGGACGTGTCAGGGGGTGAGCGAAGGCGCGGTGGCCCGGACAGGCGGGCGTCAGGAGGAGGGCAGGATCCTGGCCTGGTGTTCCTGGGCGGGCGGGACCGGCGGAATGATGATCCATCCCACGAGGTACGCGATGACCACCGGCAGGATCGCCGTCACCAGCGCGACAAACACCACGCTCAACCGGATGAACGTCGGATCGACGGACAACATCCCGCCGAGGCCGCCGCAGATGCCGGCGATCTTCCTGTCGGTCTGAGACCGGTACAGCCGCTTCATCCGCGTCCCCCCCCGCCCCTGGCAGGAGAGGTCAAAGGGCGCGATCAGAACCTCTCGCGCCGGCCGCCGCCGCGGCCGAAACCGCCCCGGGGTGGCCCGCCCCCGCCGCCGCGCCGGGGCTCTCGCTCCCGAGCCATGCTGACCGTGAGGGTTCGCCCCCCCATGTCCCGTCCGTTGAGGGCCGTGATGACCGCCTGGGCCCCTTCCTGGGTGGCCATGTCCACGAAGGCAAAGCCCCGCGGCCGGCCGGTATCGCGATCGGTGACGATCTTGACGTCCAGCACCTCGTTACCCCCTTCTTCAAACAGGGTGCGCAGTTGGTCCGCATCCACGGTGAAGGGGAGATTCCCAACGTACACTTTCGCTCCCATGGCTCCGTCTCCTTTGTCGAGGCCGCTGCCCCGGGCTGCCCGGCCGCAGCGCGCGCGGTTACCCGCGTTCGGTCATTCGCCGGAGGGCGCGGGACAGCTGGCGGCGGCGCCGGCGCGCCGCCTCGCGGACCTTCCGCCGCTTCCGTTCCCCTGGTTTCTCGTAGCTCTGCCGCCGCCTCAGTTCCCGGAGCAGCCCATCCCGCTGCACCAGGCGTTTGAAGGCGCGGAGTGCCGATTCGACCCCCCGGTCGTCCACGGTAACCTCGAGGGAACGGCGGGAAGCGGGGGTCGCCAGGGGCTCCCGCCCTGGATCATCGGGCCGCGTGTATCCTGCCATCTTCCCTCCGGTGGCCTCTCGCCTCCGTGTCGCGCGAGGGCCCAGGCTTCAACACAAAAGCCGCGGGACTTCAGTCCTCGCGGCCTCGTCAACGTCGAAAAGCAGAACCGTGAGAAGCTCCAGTCGAAGAAACGATACGGCTTTCCCGGCGTGCTGTCAATTTTTTTTTGCGCTGGGGCGGGGGCGCCAGGATCACGCGGCTGACCCTCGGCCGCCACGTGCTTGAGGGGAGGCCGGGGTGCCTACTTCTTCTCAACGATGACACGGCCTTTCTCGTTGACGTACACCCGATACGTGTCGCCGGAGGAGCAGCGGGCGAGGTAGTCGTTGTCGCCGAGCTTCGTGACATTGACGACCTGCCCGCAGGGCTTCCCCTGCAGGGTGATCACCGCGGTCAGATCCTTCGCGGTGTCGATCGGTTTGGCCTGTGCCATCAGGACCGTGGTCACAAGCACGGCGCCGAGCCAGCACCCTGCGTCCTTTCTGGGACCCATGGATCTCTCCTTTGCAATGCCCGGCTAGAGCCGGGCGAATTCCCCGGGATCGGCGAGCTTCCCCCAGAGGATCTCCCGGCCTTTGGCGATTTCCTGACCCAGCGCGGGGTCGCCATCCTGCAACAACGTGATGACCTTCATAAAGAGGAGATTGAAGTGGTCGCGCAACTGCTCTACCGGCGTCACCTCCTCGCGCGCATGAAAACGGCGGAACCTGTCCATCAGGTCGTCAATCTGATTCTTGAGCGCCAGCTTCGTGAAAAACCCGATCGCCTTGGTCTCCCGAAGGCGCCCCACGAGCGCCTGGATGTCGTATCGCTCCGTGACCGCGTCGGCGGGCGCCCGGGTCTGTGCCGGCGTCTTTCCGGTGGTCTCGGCAGGCGGAACCACGCCATTCCCTGCGGCGACATTCGTGGCCGCCGTCAGGGTCATCACGAGGGTGGCAAGCGCCAGCATGGTCAGATGGCGGTTTCCCATGGCGTTTCCGTCTCATATCCGGACGACGGCTGATGGGGAAAAATTCTCTGCGGATGAGCTTCAATATGCCCCGGGGATCAGGGCATGTCAAGAAGTCTGGGGAAGGCGGGGCGGCGCCGGAAAATTTCCCTTGACAGGAAAAGAGGCGGGGGGTAGGTTCACTCGAGCTTTCGTGAATGGCTTGCAGTGGACGCAGTGGACACGGAAACCGCAAGGGCTTCATGAAACGCCCTTGCGGTTTTTTTATGCCGTCGGGTCCCGTCGAGA
>DASRUH010000170.1:0-25733 GCA_035655535.1 Methylomirabilis sp. (SeqCode) | reverse complement strand
TACCATCGGGAGTATCTGCTGGACAACATCTCCATTCTCATGGGGGGCCGGGTGGCAGAGGAGTTGGTGCTGGGCCACATGAGCACCGGGGCGGGCAACGACCTGGAGCGGGCCACGGATCTCGCCCGCAAAATGGTCTGTGAGTGGGGGATGAGCGAGAAACTGGGTCCCCTCACCTTCGGTAAACGGGAAGAGATGATCTTCCTCGGCAAGGAGATCGCGAAGCACCAGGACTACAGCGAACAGACGGCCCAGGAGATCGATCTGGAAGTCCGCCGCTTCGTGATGGAGGCGTACGAACGGTCCAGGGAGCTGGTCAAATCGCGGATCGGGGCGCTGCACGCGCTGGCGGCTGCCCTGCTCGAGCGGGAGGTCTTGGAGGGACCGGAAATCGATGTCATCATCACCGGGGCACCCGCCTGAGGCCGTGACGGCTTCCGGCACCGGGCTGCCCCCGCTCCGGTGCCGGCGGTTTCCCCTCGACGTCGCGGCTCGCACCCAGATCATGGGGGTCCTGAATGTGACCCCCGATTCTTTTTCCGACGGGGGGCGATATCTCGACCCGGGTCGCGCGGTCGAGCATGCCCATCGGATGGTCGAGGAAGGCGCCGATCTGATCGATGTCGGCGGAGAGTCGACGCGACCCGGCGCACAGCCGATCTCGGTTGAGGAGGAGCTGCGACGCGTTCTGCCTCCCGTGCGGCGCCTGGCCGGTGAGCTTCGGGTGCCCCTCTGCGTCGATACCTACAAGGCCGAGGTTGCGGCCGCCGCGCTGGCGGAGGGGTGCGACCTTATCAACGATATCAGCGGGCTCGGCTTCGATCCCCGGATGGCATCGGTCGTGGCCGAGGCGGGGGCGGGCCTGGTCCTGACGCATATTCGTGGGACACCCGGGACCATGCACGAGGATCCGCGATACACGGACGTGGTCGGCGAGGTGCGGGAGGTTCTCCGGGGGCGGATCCGGTTGGCCGAGGCGCATGGGGTGCATCCGGAGGCGATCGCCGTCGATCCCGGCATCGGCTTCGGCAAGCGGGTGGAGCATAATCTGCTGCTCCTCGAGCGGCTATCGGAACTCAAGATCCTGGGGAAGCCGATGCTGGTCGGGCCGTCCCGGAAGTCCTTCATCGGAACGGTCCTCGGTCTTCCCGTGGAGGACCGGGTGGAGGGGACGGCGGCCGCGGTCGCCGTCGCCATCTGGCAGGGCGCGCAGATCGTTCGGGTCCACGATGTCAGGGTGATGGTCCGCGTGGCGCGGATGACGGATGCCATGCGAAGGGCGTCGGCAGTCTGAGGGACGCCGGACGGACGCACGTCGCTTGGCAGGGCATGAAAGGAGGGCGCTGATCGGTGGGGAAGCTCTTTGGCACCGACGGAGTCCGTGGGGTCGCCAACGAAGAGCCGATGACGCCGGAGACCGTCGTCAAGCTCGGTCGGGCGGCGGCCTATCTCTTCAAGACCAAGGCGGGCCGGCACAAGATCGTCATCGGTAAGGATACCCGGCTGCACGGGTATATGCTGGAGTGCGCGCTCACCTCCGGGATCTGCTCCATGGGGGTGGATGTTCTCCTCGTCGGTCCCCTCCCCACTCCGGGGATCGCTTTTATCACGCGGAGCGTGCGGGCGGATGCCGGCATCGTCATCTCTGCCTCCCACAATCCCTTCGAGGACAACGGCATCAAGTTCTTCTCAGGAGAGGGGCTCAAGCTCCCGGATGAGATGGAGCGGCGGATCGAACTGTGGATCGCGAGCGGAGAGATCGATCGGATCCGCCCGCGCGCCGCGGAGCTCGGCAAGGCCTATCGGATCAACGATGCCGCCGGTCGGTACATCGAGTTCGCCAAGGGGACGGTCCCCAAGGGGGTGGCCTTTCACGGGCTGAAGGTGGTGATCGATTGTGCGCACGGGGCGACGTACAAGGTGGCCCCTGCGATTTTCCGGGAACTGGGCGCGACCGTGATACCCTTGAATATCCAGCCGAATGGCGTCAACATCAACGACGGGTGCGGCTCCCTGTATCCCGAGGTGGTCAGCGAGGCGGTGCTGAAGCACAAGGCGGATGTCGGGGTCTCCCACGACGGGGACGGGGATCGGGCGATTCTGGTCGACGAGACCGGAGCGGTCCTCGACGGGGATCACCTCTTGGCCATCCTGGCGCTGGACCTGAAGAGTCGGGGTGTCCTGCGGTCGGACACGGTAGTGGGCACGGTGATGAGCAATGTCGGGCTCGACCTCTGCCTGAAAGAGGCGGGGATCGCCGTCGTGCGGGCGCCGGTCGGGGACCGGTACGTGTTGGAGGAGATGCTCCGACACGGGGTCAATCTGGGCGGAGAGCAGTCGGGGCACATTGTCTTTCTCGACCATAATACGACCGGCGACGGTGTGGTGACCGCGCTGCAACTGCTGGCCCTCATGGCGAAGCACCAGAAACCCCTCTCGCAGCTTCGGCGGTGCATGACGGCGGTTCCCCAGGTCCTGCTCAATGTGCGGGTCGCCGAGAAACAGGACTTCGAGTCGCTCCCTGCCGTGCAGGCGGCGATCGCGAACGCCGAGGCGCAACTCGACGGCGGGGGACGCGTGCTGGTGCGGTACTCCGGGACGGAACCGGTCGCCCGGGTCATGGTCGAGGGGCGCGACGCGGAACAGGTGGAGCGACTGGCCCGATCGATCGCCCGGGCCGTCGAAAAAGAACTGGGGTAGGGGGAAAGTGGTTGCAGCGGTCAACGGTCATCGGTGAACGAGCATGAACCACCCACGATTGGCGGTGAATGTTGACCACATCGCCACGATTCGCCAGGCGCGAGGAGGGGCCGAGCCGGATCCGGTGGCTGCGGCCGTGGTGGCTGAGCTGGCCGGGGCGTCCGGGATCATCGTCCATCTGCGGGAGGACCGGCGCCACGTTCAGGACCGGGATCTCCGGTTGCTGCGCGAGGTGGTTCAGACACAGCTGAACCTGGAGATGGCGGCGACGGACGAGATGCTCAAGATCGCCCTGGAGGTCCTGCCCGATATCGCGACCCTCGTGCCCGAACGGCGCGAGGAGTTGACCACGGAAGGGGGGCTGGACGTGGCCGGGCATGAGGAACGGATCAACGGGGTGGTCCGTGTCCTGACCGAGGGCGGGATCCGGGTGAGCCTCTTTATCGACCCCGACCCGGTGCAGGTGGAGGCCGCGAGGCGCGCGGGCGCGCCGTGGGTGGAGATTCACACGGGGCGATATGCAGAGGCGCGGACCGAGCTTCATCGACAGCAGACGCTCCTCCAGATCATGGAGGCGGCCCGCCTCGCGCGGGATCTGGGTCTGCGGGTAGGTGCCGGGCATGGCCTCAACTACCGAAATGTGACTCACGTGGCGGCCATTCCGGAAGTCGAAGAGCTGAACATCGGGCACAGCATCGTTGCCCGTGCCGTTCTCGTGGGCATGGATCGTGCCGTCCGGGAGATGCTCGATCTCATCCGCGAAGGGCGCCCGCTTCAGTGCTGAGGACTGAGTGCTGAGGACTGAGGGGGGATGTCGACGCATGATTGTGGGGGTGGGTACGGACCTGGTCTCGATTCCACGGATGCGGGCGGCCCTGGCCCGGCACCGGGATCGGCTCTGCCGGCGCCTGTACACGGCAGAGGAGCGGGCCGAGGGGGAGGCGCGTCCGGTGCCGGAGGTGCACTTTGCCTCCCGCTTCGCCGCCAAGGAAGCGGTCCTGAAAGCGTTGGGGACCGGCTGGGGGCGGAAGATCGCCTGGCGGGAGATCGAGGTCATCGGGCCGCGCGGGAAGGTACCCGAAGTACGGCTGAGCGGCCGGGCACGCCTCGCCGCGGAAGAGCGGGGAGTCCGGCGCCTCCACCTGAGCCTGAGCCACGACGGAGACTATGCGGTCGCCGTTGTGGTGGCGACCGACTGACCTGTAGCTTATCAGCAGTCAGCAGTCGGCTGTCCGCGAGTCAACGGGATCGACTCCTGGCGGGGGGCTGACCGCGCACTGTGGACGGCTGATCTCATGAAGGTTGTGACGGCGAAAGAGATGCAGGAGCTGGACCGCCGGGCCGAGGCGGAGTACGGCGTGTCTTCCCTCATCATGATGGAGAACGCCGGGGCAGCCGCCGTTCGGGAGATGGAGCGGTATTTTCCCCGGCTCCACCGGTCGCGGGTGGGCGTCGTGTGCGGGAAGGGAAACAACGGCGGGGACGGCTTGGTGGTTGCTCGGCATCTGGCGAACCGTGGGGCGCACGTGCAGGTCCTCCTGCTGGCCAAGAAGGACGAGGTCAAGGGGGACGCCGGCGTCAACCTCGGCATTGCGGAGCGAGCCGGGATCCCGCTGGCCGAGGTCACGACGGCGCGGGAGCTGCAGAAGCATCGGGAGGCGCTGGCCAGCGCCGACCTGATCGTGGATGCGATCCTAGGGACCGGGCTTGAGGGGCCCGCGCGGGGCATCGCCGCGGACGCGATCCACCTCCTCAACAGCCTTGGTCGACCCCTGGTCGCTCTGGATCTTCCCTCGGGCCTCGGTTCGGACGACGGTGGCATTCAGGACCCGTGCATCCGCGCGGCACTCACCGTGACCTTTGCCCTGCCGAAGCGCAGTCTGGTCCTCTATCCCGCGGCTCGTTGCGCCGGGGAGGTCCGCGTGGTGGATATCGGGATCCCCCGGGTGCTGCTTCAGGATTCCAAGCTACCGGTGCATCTCACCACGCAGGAGGAAGTGCGGGCGGCCCTGCCACCGCGCGACCCGGAGGGGCACAAAGGGACCTACGGTCACGTGCTGGTCCTCGCCGGATCGCCCGGCAAGACGGGCGCCGCCGCGTTGTGCAGTCTCGGGGCGTTGCGCGTCGGTGCGGGACTGGTCACATTGGCCCTTCCCGAAGGGCTCAACGATGTGATGGAAGTAAAACTCACCGAGGTGATGACGGTCGGACTTCCCGAAACCGAGGAGCGGACGGTCGCCTTCGAGGCGAGGGACACGCTGCTTGCTCTGATGGAGGGGAAGCGGGTTCTTGCCCTGGGGCCGGGCCTCTCCACGCACCCCGAGACCGTTCGCCTGGTGGCCGCCTTGGTCCAGGCGGCCAAGATTCCCCTGGTGATCGATGCCGATGGGATCACCGCCCTGGGCCGTCAGGCCGAGGTCCTCTCGAAGGCCTCGGTGCCCGTGATCCTCACCCCTCACCCGGGTGAACTCAGCCGCCTGCTGTGGGTCTCGAAGGAAGAGGTCATCGAGAAGCGGATCCCGATCGCCCAAAAGGTCACCTCCACCTATAACGTCCACCTCGTTCTCAAGGGGGCACGGACCGTCATTGCCGAGCCAGGGGGGACCGTCCACATCAATCCCACCGGCAATCCCGGGATGGCGACCGGTGGGGTGGGCGACGTCCTGACCGGGATCATCGCAGGCCTGGTGAGCCAGGGAGTGGCCCCGGTCCTGGCGGCGACGACGGGCGTCTACCTCCATGGACTCGCTGGAGACCTCGCCTGCCGCGCGCTGGGTCCGGAAGCCATGATCGCGAGCGATCTGCTGGAAAAGCTTCCCGAGGCGATCCGCGCGGTCAAGGAGGACACCCTGCCGCTGCTCACGCCATTCCCGTGGTATCCCGCTGGCGAGACCGCCGCCTCGATCTAAGGATCCCCTCCGCCCGGCACCACCCTCCTCGGCGAAGCGTGTCGGCGTTGGCCCGTGGCGTGATCCGGCCGGGAGAGAGCGACTACGCGATGGGTCGAAACCGCGCGGCGGTCCGCGCAATCCTCAGTAGATGAGCAGGGCGAGGCTGTGGAGGATCCGCCTCATCAGTCCCGCCTCCGCGACGGCGCCGGCGCTCACCAGCTCGACGCGGGCAAGCTCACGGCCCTCGGCCGTCATCACGGCCTCTCCGACTTTCTGGCCCGCCGCGATGGGGGCGATGAGTTTATCGGGAAAGCTGTAGGTGAGGGTGGGCTGCGGGGTGTCCTTCTTGACGGTGACGATGCCCGGGACCGCCGCGATCACCCCGAGATGGTCTTCCATCCCCTTCCAGACGGGGAGATTCTTCACCCGGTCCCCCTTGTTGAAGAAGTGTACATTGTGAAACTGCTTGAACCCGTAGTTTATCAGGCGGAGCGCGGCCTCCTCCCGGGTCCGTTCGTTGCGGGCGCCGAGTACGACCGCGACCAGTCGGCGTTCACCCGCCTTGGCGGTCGCGACGATGTGGTAGCCGGATTCCTCGAGCCAGCCGGTCTTCAAGCCGTCCACCCGGGGATCCTTCCAGAGGAGGCGGTTCCGATTCTCTTGCCTGATCCCGTTGAATTCGAATGTCTTCGTCGAGTGCAGCTGCAAGACCGCCGGATGGTCCCGGATGAGGTGGACCGCCAGGAAGGCCACGTCGCGGGCCGTGCTATACTGATTGTCCGTCGGAAGTCCGTGCGGGTTCTGGAATTGGGTATCCCGGAGCCCTAGCTGGGCAGCCTTGGCGTTCATCTGTGCGACGAACGTGCCCGGGAAGCCGGCCACGTGTTCCGCGAGGGCAACCGTGGCGTCGTTGCCCGAGGCGATGGCGACCCCCCGGAGGAGGTTCTCGAAGCGGATCTGGTCTCCGCGTCGCAGGAAGATCTGGGACCCGCCCATCCGAGCCGCCTCCCGGCTGACGGCGACCGGGTCATCCAGCCGAACGGACCCCCCGCGAAGCGCATCATACGCGAGGTACACGGTCATGAGCTTGGTGAGGCTGGCAGGCGGAATCCGTGCGGTCGCGTTGTGGTCGAAGAGGAGTTGCCCGGAGTCGGCATCCACGAGGGCTGCGGCCTTCGCGTTGACGGAAAGGTCGGACCCCTGTCCCCCTGCCGGGGCCGCCCGGAGCCCCACGACGAGAAGGCATGCCACGATCGCCCAACGCCCGCGCCGTTCAATCATGACTTTCCTCCTGCGCGTTTACCCGTGAGTGTGATCACAGGGGGGAAGTATAGCACACTTGTCAAGAGGGGCGACGGCCTGAGCGGCCGCGCCGGAACGAGAGTCAAGGCAGGGACGCATGAGGAAGGATGTAGCGCGTGGGCATCGGCGACGGACCAGGATCACGCTGGTCTCGTCCTCTCCTCACGAGACGCGGCGGCTCGGTGCCCGGGTGGGGCGTCACCTGAAGCCGGGAGATGTCGTGTGCCTCGTGGGAGAGATGGGCACCGGGAAGACCCTCTTCACCCGTGGAATCGCCGAGGCCCTGGGCGTGCCGCGGGGGCGCGGGGTCCGGAGCCCGACGTTCACCCTGATCCATGAGTACCAGGGACGTCACCCGATCTATCATCTCGATCTGTACCGCATCCGTGTGGCAGAGGAGTTGGAAGGCATCGGGTGGGACGAGGTCCTCTCCGACACACAGGGAGTGGTCGTCATCGAGGGTGCCGAAAAAATGCAGCGCTTTCTCCCGGAGGAACGACTCGACGTTTTCCTGGAGAGGGAAGGTCCCCGTCGGCGGCGTCTCTCCCTCGTAGGGTCCGGTCGTCGGTTCGAGGTCGTGGTCGGCGCCTTGGCCGGACGGCGGCGCCGATGAGCCTTTCCCGTTGCGGGTGCCGAAGAACCGTGGTAGGTGTGGGCAGTCGCCTCGCGGGGGGCGGACAAGCCGTCGCCGGTTGTGGCCTTTTTTCGTTGCCGATTGGGGGGTACCGATGAGCACGAAGACCGCGTGTTGCCTTTGGAGCGTTGCCGGGTCTGCCGCAGTGGTGGCCTGGCTGGTATTGGCCCCAGCGCCGGCACAGGCCGAGAAGCGGTTCTGGCGCGAGGGGGGGCTGCTGGCGGAACCCAGTGCGGAACTCATCCGGCTGAATCGGTCCCTCACGCAGCTCGCCGCCCGCGTGCAGCCTGCGGTGGTGCAGATCGGGGTCGAAAAGGAACGCGAAGAGGAGTTGCCCCAGGACCATCCGCCCCTTCCGGAGGAATCACCGGACCGCCCCCGGGTGGGATCAGGATTCATCATCAGCGAGGACGGATTCATCCTCACCAACCATCATGTCATCGCAGAGGTTCGGGAAATCGAGGTGGAGCTGTACGACGGACGGACACTCCCGGCCAAGGTGGTGGGGAGGGACCGGCGGACGGATCTCGCCCTCCTGAAGGTGGAGGCCGGAGGTGCCCTGCCGGTCCTTCCCTTGGGCGACTCGGATCGGGTGGAAATCGGAGAGCTCGTCCTCGCCGTCGGGAATCCTTTTGGACTCGAGCACACGGTGACCATCGGCGTCGTCAGCCGCAAGGGACACGGCTTCGGACGATTCGGCTTTTTCGACGATTACCTCCAGACCGACGCCGCGATCAGCCCGGGGAACAGCGGGGGGCCGCTGGTGAACATGCGAGGGGAGGTCGTGGGGATCAACACGGCAATCATTCCCCGGCAGCGGATCGGGTTCGCCGTCCCCGTCAACCTGGCCAAGTCCATCCTCCCGCAACTCCGGGAGCACGGGGAGGTCGCGTGGGGCTTCCTGGGGATCGGCATCCAGGATGTCACCGGATCGTTGGCGCGGGCGTTGGACCTGTCGGGCAAGCAGGGGGCCCTCGTCACTCATGTGCTCCCCGGACTGGCGGCGGCGAAGGCGGGACTGCAGCGCGGAGATGTGATCGTCGATTTTGACGGGGCAGCGATCACAGAGGTCCGCCACCTCCAACAGCGGGTGGCCCGCACGCCGGTCGGGACCACGGTGAACCTCAAGGTTGTCCGTCGCGGGCGCATCGAGGCGGTGACTGCCGTCATCGGGAAGTTCGGGGCGGAGGTGGAGGTCCTCGCACGTCCCGAGGAGCCTCCTGCACAACCGCCCAAGGAGGTCATGGGGCTCACCGTGGAGGAGCTCACGCCGGAGACGGCAAAGAAGTTCAAGCTGACCGTGGAGAAGGGGGTCATTGTGACCGCGATCGCCAAGGGAAGCGCCGCCGCCCGTGCCGGCGTCCGCCCGGGCGATCTGCTCGCGGAGGTGGATCAGACGCCGGTCACAACCCTCCAGGAGGTCAACCACGCCCTCAAGGGCTGGACGCGATCGGTGCACCTCTTCTTGATCCAGCGGGGCGCGAGCTTCTTTTACGTGGCGGTCGGAAAAGAGGGGTAGGCGAGGGGACGGGAGCGCGCGGCGCCAGGCCCCCGCGCGGACGCGCAGAGGCCTGGCGATTCCGGGGCGCCGTCAGCGGACGAATTTTGTGAAGCGATTGTTGATGCGCGCCCAGTGCAGGTTGGCAAGGAAGTTATCGATGTACCGGGCCCGCGCGGGGCCATCCTTGTGGTAATAGGCGTGCTCGAAGACGTCGCACGCGACGAGCGGAATCCCCCCCCAGATCGCCCCGTACTGGTGCTCGTCGACCAGCACGTTCAGGAAGCGCCGGGACCAGAGGCCGTCATACACGAGGAGCCCCCACCCGCTCAGCTTGGCCGAGATCCCGGCCGCCTTGAAGTCGGCCTTCCAGGCGTCGAAGGAGCCGAACTCCTTTTCGATGGCCTTCAGGACGTCGGGCCCTTTCTTGGGGTCCCCGTCGCCGCCTATCACTTCCCAGTAGATGTCGTGGAGGAGGGCGCCGGCGTGATTCCAGGTGAAGCGTCGCTTCAACTCGCCGATGGGACTGTAGTTGCCGTTGGCGGCGGCCCGATCCGCGGCCTCGAGCCCTTTCTCGATATTGTTCAGGGCCGTCACGTAACCCTTGTGGTGGGTGTTGTAATGCCAATCGGTCGTCTCGGTGCTGACGACGGTCGTGAGGAGCTTTTTCGCCTCCTCATCGGAGTACGGACGGGGAGTCAACTTCCACTCATAGGCCATCCTCATCCTCCTTTCCCTACAGGTTGGCGATGGGCCGCCGGCGACACCCGCTCCCCCTCGAACGGTGGGGGAATGAGGTCTCCAATCGGCGGATGAATGGAAAGCGGTCAACGCGGCATGGCGTGTGATGCCGGCAGCTAAAGTAAACGCACATAATGCGTTTACTTTGGAGCAATGGAGCAGTTGAACAATAGAGTGATTTTGGAGGCAAAATGCTCCATTGCGGTCCACTGTTCTATTGCTCGATTGTCACAAGATGAAATGCGCTTGTATTAGTGTATGGCCCCGTGCGGGAAAGGTCAAGGGGAAACGCGCGGTGTACCGCACCCCGCGCCTCGCCCGCCTGTTCGTCGAGATTGCGCGTGTGACGTCTTCACTCCGGTGGTGAAGGGGATCAAAGAGGCGGGAGTGTTGCCGGTCGACCACGACCCGGATTGAATGAGGGATCGGCTTGGATACCATCACGCATGGCTTGGCGGGGATGTTGATCGCAGAGACCGGGTTTCGGCAGCGGATGGGACCCGTTGCCACCGGTGCCCTCACGGTGAGTGCGCTGGCTCCCGACGTCGACGGGATCGTACGCTTTCACGACATCGCCTTCTACCTCGAGTATCACCGGGGCATCACGCATTCCTTGGTCGGGGGCGGGGCGGTGGCGTTGCTCCTCGCCGCGGCCCTCTATCGCTTCAGCGCCACCAAGCACTACTGGCGGCTCGCCGGGCTGTGCTACCTCGGGGTCGTCAGCCACATCCTGCTCGATCTTCTGACGAGCTACGGCACCATGATCTTCCTCCCCTTCAGCGATCGGCGGATTTCCTGGGACACGCTGTTCATCATTGATCCTTTTGTGTCCGGGATCATCCTGGGCGGCATCGTCCTCGCATACGGGTGGCCGTCCCGCTCGGTGCGGGTCGGACGATCGGCCCTCGCGCTTCTGGGCGTGTATATCCTCCTGGCGGCGGCCGGCCACCAGATCGCCCTGGTCCGCCTTCAGGGCCAGGTCCTGCGGACCGGGATGTCCCCGATTGCCACGGCCGCATTTCCCATGCCCTTCGGTCCCCTCCGCTGGTCCGGCGTCGTGGCCACCGAGGAGGCGACGTATCAGAACGTCATCTCGCTTCTGGATGGGGCCGATCCGCCGTTTCAGGTGTATCCGCCCCCGTCCCGCAGCCCCCTCATCCGCCGTGCCGAAGCACACAGCGTGGTGACGATGTTCCGCCGGTTCGCGCGCTTTCCGGTCGTGAGTATCCGGGAGGAGAGGGATGGGCCGGTCGTGCAGTATTTCGACCTGCAGTTTAATCAGATCAAGGGGAGGCAACCGTTCCTCCTCGAAGTGGCTTTCGATCAACAGGGGAAGCTGCAATTCGCCGGGTTCGTGCGTCGGTAGGCGGGCCGCTTGCGGCCTGCATGCGGCGGTGATACAATTCCGCTCTCACAGGAGGGGGGTATGCAGGGACGGAAGGTCTTCCTGACGAACCCACCCCTTCCTCCTCTCCATCCGGAGACGGCCGAACCCAGCGGTCTCCAAGTCCTCGCCCCCCTGTTTCCCCAGGCCCTCATCGACCGGGAGATGACCCGAGAGGCCCCGCCGCTTCTGACCCTGGCCTCTCTCCCGGGCGAGAGGGAAGGGCGGTGATCGTCCTGGGGATCGAGAGCGCCAGCCCCCAGGGAGGGGTGGCCCTCGTCGGCGAGGGGGGAGTCATCGCCGAGTACGTGCTGAACGTGGAGGCGACCTATGCCGAGCGTCTCATGCCTGCCGTCGATCGCGTCCTGCAGGATGCTCGGATGGCCGTCGCGGAGCTCGACGGACTGGCTGTCTCCATCGGGCCGGGATCCTTCACCGGGCTGCGGATCGGGCTCAGCACCGTGAAGGGGCTGGCGTTGGCCACGGGGAAGCCGGTGGTGGGCGTCCCGACGCTTGAGGCGCTGGCGTGGACCGTTCCGTACTGCAGATATCCGGTCTGCGCCCTGCTCGACGCCCGCAAACACGAGGTGTACTGTGCGCTTTTCGAGTACCGGGGCACCCAACTCGTCTGCCTGATGGAGGAACAGGCCCTCGCGCCCGCGGCCCTCGTGCAGCGCATGACGCAGCCGACCCTTTTCGTCGGCGATGGATGGCGGGTCCATGGTGCGTTCTTCCGGGAAGCGCTCGGGGACTTGGCCATCCCGTCTCCCGTGTCCCGGGGGGCGTCGCCGGGGGCGGTGGCGGATCTCGGTCGACGGCGGCTGCTCAGGGGCGAGCGGGATCCGATGGAGACGCTCACGCCTCGGTACATCCGGCAGTCGGAGGCGGAGCTCAAGCGGCGCAAGGGGAACTGAGGGTGGCGGGGGGAGACTACCGGATCGATCCGATGCAGCCGGAGGACCTCGACGACGTCCTCCGCATCGAGGCGGTCTCCTTTAGCGAACCGTGGACCCGGATGATGTTCGAGGCGGAACTCGGCCACGGGGTCTCGCTGGCCTTGGTGGCCCGCACCGCCGAGGGCGAGTTCGTGGGCTACGTCTGCGGGGCGCTGGTCGGCGAGGTCCTCCACATCAACAACGTCGCCGTGGACCCGCGCGTCCGGGGCCGGGGAGTCGGCAAGACGCTCGTCCGGTCCGCTCTGGCCGGAGCCTCCCGCCGGGGCGCGCGCGCGGCGACGCTCGAGGTACGGGCGTCGAACCTGGCGGCGCAGGTGCTCTACCGACACTGCGGTTTCAAAGTGGTGGGGCGGCGCCGCCGGTACTACACCGCACCCGTGGAGGACGCCCTCATCATGTCCCTCGACTACCTGGACGACGCGTCGCCCGGTCCACCGCAAGGGGAAAAGGCTTGACAAGATGCGGCTTTCGCCCTTTCATGGAGCCGGTTTTCCTCTGGTGTCCGCGAGGTGATCGTGAAGGAGGTGGCGGTGAGGATCGGTGGTGTGCTGCGTCTCGTCCTGGTGGCGACGTGTGGGGCCGCGGCCGTTTTTCCCGGCGTCGGGCGGGCCCAGGTCGACCGTCCGATCAGGATCGGGGCCCTCTTCCAGTTGATCGGACCGGAGGCGGACTACGGCAGGCACGGGGCCCAGGGGGCGCAGTTGGCCGCAAAGGAGATCAACGAGCGGGGCGGGGTGCTCGGACGACAGCTGGAGCTCCTCGTGGCGCACGAAGGGGTCCCCACCGTCGCGGTGCAGGAAGCGCGGCGGCACATCCTGGAAGAGAACGCCGACTTTCTCGTGGGCGTGGATTCCTCGAGTGTGGCGTTGGCGGTCAGTGCGGAGGCGAGAGCGAATCACACGATCGTGCTCTTCACCCACGCCAGCGCCAGCTCGCTCACCGGGCGGGCGTGTCATCGGTACGCTTTTCGACTGGCGAACAGTGCCGTCATGGATGCCCGGGCAGCGGCCCTCGTTATGCGGGACAAGCCGGCCAAGCGGTGGTATAGCATCGGGCCCGACTCTGATTCCGACCGCGGTGCCTGGGAGGTGTTTCAGACGGCGCTCCGAAGGGTCAAGCCTGATGCGCTTTTCGTCGGGGAGTCCTGGACGCGGACCTACACCGCCGATTACAAGGAGGCCCTGAACGCCGCCCTCGAGGCCGAGCCGGACGCCATCTGGTCAACCCTGTGGGGACGGGATCTCGTGACTTTCATCCGGCAGGCGCAGGCTTTTGGATTCTTCACGCGGGTGAAGTTCTTCGTCAACCCCGGTGGCGCCTCCCTGGCCGTCCTGGTCCCGCTGGGAGAGGAGATGCCCGGAGGCCTCTGGGTCTCGACCAGCTATTGGTTTCTCCACCCGAATTCCGTGGAGAACCGGGTCTTTGTGAACGCGTACCGCGCCCTGTACGGGGAGGATCCCGCCGACGTGGCCCTCTCCAGCTATTCCGCCATTCATCTGCTCAAGCGGGTGCTCGAGGAGGTGGGGTCGCTGGACACGGAGAGGATCATTGAGCGGTTGGAGGGCATGACCTACAGTGACCCCCAGGGCTCCAAGACGATCCGACAGGAGGACCACCAGGTCATCAAGGACGTGGTCTGGGGGCGGACCAGCAAATCGGACCGATACCCGTTCCGGATCCTGGACGATCTCATCGTGGTCCCCTGGAAGGATCTCGTCCGGTCCGGGGAAGAGACCGGATGCCGGATGGAGCGGCCGTAGCGCGGCGGACGGCGGGGACGTGGGGCGTGGCGCGACCGGAGGAGGCATCATGATCGACAAGGAGTTTCTCGAGATTCTGGCCTGTCCAGCCTGCAAGGGGGAAGTCCGACTCAGTGAGGCGGCCGAGCGGATCGTCTGTCAGGCGTGCGGTCGACGGTATCCGATTCGTGACGGGATCCCCGTCATGCTGATCGACGAAGCCGAGATGCCCTCCCGGGACGCGAAATGAAGGCGCTGATCCTGAGCGGCGGCCGGGGGACCCGCCTGCGCCCCATCACCTATACGAGTGCCAAGCAGCTCGTTCCGATCGCCAACAAGCCGATCCTCTACTATGTGCTCGAGATGGTGGCGGCCGCCGGCATCCGCCAGGTGGGGATGATCGTCGGTGAAACCCACGAGGAAATCCGGATGGCGGTGGGCACAGGGGAGCCGTGGGGGCTCGACGTGGAGTATATTCCTCAGGACGCGCCCCTGGGGCTCGCCCATGCGGTCAAGATCTCGAGACCGTATCTCGGGTCGTCCCCGTTCGTGATGGTCCTGGGGGACAACATCCTCCGCGACGGGATCGCCTCCTTTGTGGAGGAGTATCAGCGGGTCCGGCCCCATACCCAGATCCTCCTCTCGAAGGTGAAAGACCCTCAGCGATTCGGGGTTGCCGAATTGGACGGCAATCGGGTCGTCTCGCTGGAGGAGAAGCCGCCCGTTCCCAAGAGCGAGTACGCCCTGGTGGGGGTCTATCTCTTTGACGAGACCATCTTCGATGCGGTCGAAGCCATCCGCCCCTCCCGGCGCGGCGAGCTGGAGATCACCGATGCCATCCAGTATCAGATCGACCGGGGCCACCTCGTCCTTCCCCACATCGTCGCCGGGTGGTGGAAGGACACCGGACGCCTGGAGGATCTCCTGGAGGCGAATCGGCTGATCCTGGATACCCTCGAGCCGCGGCTGGAGGGACGCGTGGATGCGGAGTCGGTCGTGGACGGCCGGGTGGTGCTCGACGCGGGCGCCGAACTCGTGCGGAGCGTCGTCCGCGGGCCGGCGATCATCGGGAGGCGCGCCCGGATCGTGAACGCCCGCATCGGCCCCTACACCTCGATCGCGGCGGAGGTCGAGGTCATTGGCAGTGAGGTGGTGGACAGCGTGGTCATGGCGCAGTCCAGGATCGTGGATATCGAGGGGCGGCTCGAGGGGAGCCTCATTGGCCGGAATGTCCAGGTGTACCGGTGCCCCTCGCCGACGGCGACGCTGCGGCTCATGTTGGGGGACAATAGTCAGCTCGGCATCAGCTGAAGCGCGTGCAACGTACAAAGTTCAACGTGCGACGTTTACGATCGCCGAACTGTACGAAGTCATCTCGGATAACCAACGTTGCACCTTGAACGTTGAACCTCGGAGTAGGCATGAAGCTGATTCAGGGGGTGGTGACCCGGCAGCTGAACCGGATCGTAGATGAGCGGGGGTATCTCGCCGAGCTGCTTCGGAGCGACTGGGAGATCTTCGAGCGGTTCGGTCAGCTCTATCTCACGACGGCGCGGCCCGGGGTCATCAAGGCGTGGCACATGCACGAGAGGCAGACCGATTACTTTATCTGCGTTCACGGGATGGTGAAGCTGGCGTTGTGGGATGCGCGGGAGGACTCTCCGACCCACCGGATGATCAACGAGTTCTTCATGGGCGATGAGAACCTGCTCCTGGTCAAGATCCCGCCCCGTGTGATGCACGGCTTCAAAGCCCTTGGACCCGCGATGGCGATCATGCTCAACTGCCCGACGCAACTGTACGCCTATACGATGCCGGACGAGCATCGCCTCCCCTACGACACGCCGGAGATTGCCTATGACTGGGCAGTCAAGATGGGGTAGGTGGTGGCTAGTGGCTAGTGATTGGTGGAAAGTGGTTGGTGGTTAGTCAACGAAAAAAACAAATTACTAGTCAGTATCACGAGCCACCAATCACTGATCACCATTCACGGCCGTATGCGGAGGGGGAATGAGAGTCCTGGTAACCGGAGGAGCCGGGTTCATCGGATCGAACTTCATCCGGCTCCTCCTTGCACAGCGCCCCGCGTGGGAGGTCGTGAGTGTCGACAAGCTGACCTACGCGGGGAATCTCGAAAACATTTCCGATCTCCGGGATCATCCCGGCTACCGCTTTATCCAGGCCGACATCTGTGATCGCCCCCTCATGGACGCCCTCTTCAGCCCGCCCCGTCGGGTGGATGCCGTGATCAACTTTGCCGCCGAGACGCACGTGGACCGGAGCATCGAGGACGCGGCTGCCTTCGTGCGGTCCAACGTCCTCGGCACTCAGACGCTTCTCGACGTCGCCCGACAGCGAGGGGTGGGGTGCTTCCTGCAGGTGTCCACCGACGAGGTCTATGGCTCGGTCGATCCGCCGGGCGCGTTCAGTGAGGAGAGTCCGCTGGCGCCCAACAGTCCGTACGCCGCGAGTAAGGCGGCCGCCGACCTCCTGGTGCACGCCTACAGCCGGACCTACCGCATCCCGGTGATCACCGTTCGCTCGTCCAACAATTACGGCCCGTACCAGTTCCCCGAGAAATTGATCCCGCTCTTCATCACCGGCGCGCTGGCCGACCGGCCGCTCCCGCTGTACGGTGATGGCCTCTACGTCCGGGACTGGGTCTATGTCGAGGATCACTGTCGGGCACTTCTCCACATCCTCGAGGCGGGCCGGGTGGAAGAAATCTACAATGTCGGGGGAGGTGCGCGGCACAGCAACTTGGAGGTGGCTCGAATGATTCTCCGGGAACTCGGGAAGCCCGAATCCCTGATCACCTTCGTGGCCGATCGGCCCGGGCACGATCGACGCTACGCCCTCGACTGCCAGAAAATCCAACGGGAACTCGGCTGGGTCCCCACGACCACCTTCCCCGAGGGGCTGCGGACCACGGTTCGCTGGTACGTCGAGCACGAGGGGTGGTGGCGGCGCATTCAAGCCGGCGAGTATCAGGAGTACTACCGGCGGCAGTACGGTCCCCGACTCCCCGCCACAGCCGATCGGGGTCGGATAGAGCGGTGAACGTGGTATTGACCGGAGCAAAGGGGCTCTTAGGCACAGCACTCACCGAGGTCCTGAGTCGCATCCATCGCGTCATCCCCCTCTCTCGGCAGGACCTGGACGTGACGGACCCTGCCGTCATGGACACGTTCCGGCGCCTCCACCCGGACCTTGTCATTCATGCCGCCGCGTACACCGATGTGGACGGGTGTGAGTCGGACCCCGCCACGGCTTTCCGCGTGAACGGCGAAGGGACGGCGCGCGTCGCCCGCGCCTGTCGTGAGCTCGGCGCCCCGCTCGTTTACTTCAGCACGGACTACGTTTTTGACGGCCGCGGGGGGACACCGTATGGGGAGGGGGACGCGGTGAACCCCCTGTCGGTCTACGGACGATCCAAGTGGGACGGGGAGCAGCAGGTCCTGCGCTACCTGGAGGAATACTTCGTCGTCCGGACGGCCTGGCTCTATGGGCGGACGGGCCGCAGTTTCATCCGCACGATCCTCACGCAGGCCAGGACCACCACACAGCTCAGGATCGTGGATGACCAGGTGGGGTCCCCGACCTGGGCCGTGGACCTGGCGGACGCCGTGGGGTGGCTCATTGAAAAGGCCCCCTTCGGGCTGTACCATCTTACCAACAGCGGTCAGTGTTCCTGGTTTGAGTTTGCCCAGGCCATCGTGGCCGAGGCGGGCCTCACGGGAGTTACGGTCGCCCCGATCTCATCCCAGGAGCTGGGCCGGCTGGCACCGCGCCCCCGATACTCCGTGTTGGAGAATCACGGCTGGGTCCGCCACTTCGGCAAGCCGCTGCGCCATTGGCGGGAGGCTCTCCGCGCGTTCTTGGCGCAGGGGGGGCCGGAGATGGGGAAGGACTGAGCTATGAGGACTGAGGACTGAGCGTTGAGAATTCAGGACTGAGTGCTGAGGACTGAGGACTGAGGGATTGGGTCTCAGGTGTTGGGTGTAGAGTGGGGAGGGTGGGAGGCAACAGCGTGCCGCAGCCGCTCGACGTACATCAAAGGCAGCCGCACCTGGCCGAGCCGGACCTCGCCCTTGGCGTGGCCGTGGCAGTCGGAGCCGCCGGTGACGACCAAGTCGTAGCGGGTCGCCGCCCGCGTCAGGGTGACGATGTCTTCGGTCGTATGGGACGGGTGGAAGACTTCGATCCCCTGCAGGCCCGCCTCCACGAGGAGCGGGAGGCGGTCGAGTCCGGCAGTCCCCGGGTGCGCGAGGGCTGCAAGCCCGTCCGCGCTCCGGATGGCCGCGATGGCCTCCGGCACGGTGAGCCCGGTGCGCTCGACGTAGGCCGGCCGACCTGCGGCGAGGAAGCGGGTAAAGGCCTCATCGAGATCGCGCACGACTCCCCGTCCGACGAGCGCGCGGGCCACGTGAAGCCGGCCGACCGTGCCGTGGCCCGCTATCGCGAGGACCTCGGACAGGAGCAGGGAAATTCCGAGGCGATGCAGGCGGCGGAGGATCTCGTGGAGTCGATCCCGCCGCTCGCTCTCGAGCCGGTGCAAGAGCGCGCGGAAGGTGGGATCCTGCCAGCGGACGAAGTAGCCCAGGATGTGCCTCTCGTCGTGGCCTGCATGGGCCGACAGCTCCACCCCGGGGATCACCTCGACGTTGCGCTCGGCCCCGGCCTGGAGCGCCTCGGGCAGGCCGGCCACGGTATCATGGTCGGTGAGGGCGATGGGATTCACGCCGCGCGTCGCCGACTGGGCGACGATCTCCTCCGGGGCGAAGGTGCCGTCGGAGTAGGCGGAGTGCAGGTGAAGGTCCGCTCCTGGGGTCGAGGCAGCATGCATGTGATCGGGTCCCTCCAAATGGGACGTCGTTGGTCGGCCTCCGGCAAGGAGGAGCAGGTGGACGATCCCCGTGGGTCAACTATAGGCGCTGGGGTCCGGTACCGTCAAGGACGAGGCATGGCGAAAGGCCGCTTTTGGCATGTCGTATGCACCCTTAGCGGGCCACACCCGGAATAGAGGTGGTGATGCGGTTCGAGGTCGCATCCCGGGAGGGCCGGGACTTCGAGGCCCTCTTCGGCCCTGTCCTTGAGCAGATCGTGGGGCTCTTCGAAGCGGAAGCGGGAGTCCTCTGGATCCGGGAGGAGTCCGCCGGCGCCTTCATTCCCACTGTGTGTCGCGGCCGGGGCAGTGGGGCTGCCCCCTGGAGCCCTGCCCATCCGTCCGGAATCGGTCCTGGGTCTCCCGATCCCTGCGGCGAACCGCTCCTCATCGATGATCTCCCGCCCGACTGTCCCCTGCCAGCCGGTGATCAGAAGATCCGGTCCTTCGCGAGTGTGCCGCTGACGGTGCGCGGTGCCGGGGTCGGATTCGTGGCCCTCTACAGCCGGCGGCGCGGCCACTTCGCCTCTCGCGACCTGCGATTTCTCCAGATGGTCGGGCAACTCATGGCACAGATGATGGAGTATCTGGAGCCGGCGACCGGTGCGTGGGCCTCTCCGCCGGGGTCGTTCGAGGGGCCGGGCGAAGCGGAGGACATCCGCGATTTGAGCAGTGTCTTGATCGACGCGATGGACGTGGGCATTGTGATGCTCGATCTCGAGGGGCGATGGGCGTTTGGCAACCGGCAGATCTATCAGATGATGGGGTATGCCCCATGGGAAGGCCCCGGCCTGTGGGGACGCCCCGAGCCCCATCTCGCCTTGGGGTTCCGCGCGAGCGACCTGGCCAAGCTCGCGCGGCGGGATCGGGCCTCGGTCTTTGAAACCCGGCTGGTCCGCAGAGACGGGAGCACCTTCCCCGCCCTGGTGAACAGCACGCCGCGGCGCGGGTCCACGGGCGAGTTTCTCGGAACGATCGTGATGGTCACCGACATCACCGAGAGAAAGCAGTGGGACCAGCAGGTGCTCCGCTCGGAAAAGTTGGCGGCCCTGGGGACGCTCGCCGCCGGAGTCGCCCACAATATCAACAACGTGCTGGCGGCCATCGTGGCGAGGACGGATCTCCTCTTGCGCCAGGTCCGCGACCCCGAGCTCAAGCGGTGGCTGAACAGTATTCAACAGTCCGCCCTCGACGGGGCCAGTACGGTGCGCCGCCTGCAGGACTTCGCGCGGACGGGGGCGCCCGACCCGATGGTCGCCGTCGATGTCAACCGGGTGATCACCGAGGTCCTCCAGTTCACGCAGGCCCGATGGAAGGACGAGGCGGAGCTGCGGGGGACCCGGATCGAAGTGGTGACGGAGCTTGTCGACATCCCCCTGATCACGGGGAACCCGGCGGAATTGCGGGAGGTCTTCACGAATGTCATCCTGAATGCCATCGATGCGATGCCGACCGGCGGATGTCTCGTCGTGCGGACCTGCTTCAGGCCGGACCGGGATGAGGCGCCGTGGGTCGAGGCGGTCTTCGAGGACACCGGGGTCGGCATGACCGAGGAGGTTCGCCAAAAGATCTTTGATCCCTTTTTCACCACCAAGGGGGTGAAGGGGACCGGCTTGGGGCTGAGTACCTCCTATGGGATCGTCGCCCGCCACGGCGGGACGATCACGGTGGAGAGCGAACCCGGACGGGGCAGCAAGTTCTGCTTCACCATTCCGGTTCCGGCGGAGGTGCCCCAGACTCCCGATGCGCTCGCCAGCATGGCAGGGCGCCGCACCGGACGCATCCTGGTGATTGACGACGAACCGCATCTCCGTGAGGTGATCACGAACCTCCTGCGGCTTGAGGGGCACATCGCCCTCGGCGTGGGGTCGGGGATGGAGGGAGTGGAGATGTTCCGGACGGAGCCCTTCGACGTCGTGATCACGGATCTGGGTATGCCGGATCTGACGGGACTCGAGGTGGCCCGCAAGGTTCGCGAGCTCAATCCGGGAGCCAGGGTCATTCTGTGCACCGGGTGGAACGCGGCAGTGAGTAAACGGGAGCAGGAAGCGGCAGGGGTCGATCGCCTGCTCGAAAAACCCTTCCGCCTGGACAGGCTCCTCCACTTGGTGAATGAGCTCCTCCCCGGGGGATCGGCGCAAGAGCCCCGGCGGCGGGAAGGGGGGCGGACGTGAGCCCGGCGGGACCGACGATCCTGGTCGTGGACGATGAAGAGGAGAACCGAATCCTCCTGGAGGGGCTGCTGGTCTCCCAGGGATACCGGGTGGTCACCGCGGCCGAGGCGGCGGAAGCCATTGCCCAGGTCCAGGCCAGCTCCCCGGATCTGATCCTTCTCGATGTCATGATGCCCGGAAGAGACGGATTCGACGTGTGCCGCGAACTGAAGGCGAAACCCACCACCTGGTTCATCCCGGTGGTGATGGTCACTGCCTTGAGCGACCGGGAGGATCGCATCCGCGGGATGGAAGCGGGGGCGGACGATTTCCTCTCCAAGCCCGTTCACCGCTGGGAGCTGCTCACCCGCACGAAATCATTGCTCCGGATCAAGAGTCTCCACGATGATCTGCAGAAAAGCTACGAGCAGCTGCAGAAGCTGGAGGAGCTTCGCGACCGGCTGATGCAATTGCTCGTCCACGACCTCAAGGGGCCGCTCACCTCCCTCCTCCTCGGGGTGGACCTGCTCATCTCTCATGAGGGGGCGGGGGCGGTCGACGGGAAGCACTGGGACCTGCTTGGTCGGATGCGGCACCAGATCGGCGAGCTGACCCACATGGTGCAGAGCCTCCTGGACATCGCCCGGATGGAGGAGGGCAAACTCCCGCTCCATCCGGAGGTCTGTCCGGTGGACGAACTGGTGGGGACCGTGGCGCGCGAGTGCGAGGTGCAGTACTCGAGCAAGGGCGTGTCGCTCGAGGCCCAGATCCCCGCGGGCCTCTCGCCCATCTACGGGGATCGCGACCTCCTCAAGCGCGTCTTGCTGAACCTCCTGAAGAATGCCCTGGAGCACACCCCGGCCGCCGGGCGGGTGGTCGTCGGGGCCCGGCATGAGGATCCGGGGTCGCTCGGGGTCTGGATCGAAGATACCGGCGTGGGCATCCCTGAGGCCCTGCAGGGGAAGATCTTCGAGAAATTCGTCCAGGTCCAGCTACGCGAGGCGCGCCAGCGCCGCGGGACCGGCCTGGGCCTCACCTTCTGCAAGCTGGCGGTCGAGGCGCATGGCGGGCGCATCTGGGTGGAGAGTCAGGAGGGCAAGGGGAGCCGGTTCTCCTTCACCGTTCCCTGCGTGACCCCGGGGACGACCACCGCGGGCGGCGAGAGACGATGAGGGGAAAGACAGCCAGGATCCTCGTGGTGGACGATGACGCGGCGATCACGCTGATGGTCCGCGAGATCCTCGAGCACGAAGGGCATGACGTCATGGTGGCGCATACCACCCAGGAGGGGGCCCGGCTCTTCACCCGAGAACCGTTCGAACTGGTCATCCAGGATGTCAATCTGCCCGGCGGGGTCTCGGGGTACGGCGCCTGTCAAAACTACAAGTCGATTCGAGAGACGGTGGCTGTCATCATGATCACCGGCGAGTTCACGAGCGACCGCGATGAGGCGGTCGCCCGCCAACTGGGGGCTGACGGGTTTCTCCGCAAGCCGTTCAGCCGAGAGGAGCTCCTGCGGGAGGTGGATCGGGGAGTGAAAGGCCTCGCCGAGTGGCGCGAGGAGCGCCCGGTCTTCGCGTGTCGGGCCTGCGGTGCGCGGTTCGTCGTCCAGGACGCGACGCGTCAGGTCGAGACCGTGTCGGTGTACTGTCCCAACTGTACGCAGGTAGCCCAGGTGACGGCGCGGGACCTGATCTGGCAGGCGCCCGCGGGCCGCGCCGGTTCCCAGAGAGCCAATGCCCGCCGCATCCTGGTGGTCGATGATGACGAACTGTTCCGGCAGTTCCTCGGCGATCTCCTCGTAGAGGCCGGGTATGTGGTGGCCGGGGCGAAGAACGGCAGGGAGGGTCTCCAGGTGTGCACCCAGTGGAGGCCGCAGTTGGTGGTCGCCGACCTCTTGCTGCCGGAGATGGACGGCCTCACCATGTGCAGACACATCCGGGAACATCCCGAGACGGGCCACGTCCCCATTTTGGTCATCACCGCCTTTCAGAGCGATGCCTCGCGGGAGGAGGCCCGGAAGCTGGGGGCCACCTACCTCACGAAGCCGATCGAACCCGAAGGTTTCGTGAAGGCCGTGGTGTCGATCCTCAGTCCCTGACCGGCGAGTATGCGAGGACGCTCGCATCGCAGCATCCTCGCAGGGTTGTGAAAGGGGTTGACGCCTTCCTTCTCGGCTGGAGATAATAAGAAGATTCACGGAGGGAGCGATGAGCGAGCGGGTGCGTGTGCGGTTTGCCCCGTCCCCGAGCGGGCATCTCCACGTGGGAGGGGCACGGACCGCGCTCTATAACTGGCTCTTCGCCCGCTATCACGGCGGGACGTTCCTCCTGCGGATCGAGGACACGGACGCGGATCGCTCGACGGAGGCGTCGGTCGAGGGGATCCTCGAGGGCCTGCAGTGGCTCGGGCTCGACTGGGACGAGGGGCCATATCGGCAGGCCGAGCGGCTGTCGAAATACCGCGAGCACGCCGAGCGGCTGCTGAGGACCGGGAAGGCCTATCGCTGCGTGTGTACCCCCGAGGAACTCGAGGGACGCCGCAAGGCGGCGCTGGCGGCGGGGCGGTCGCCTCGATACGACGGTCGGTGCCGTGACCGACGGGTCGAGCCGGACACGCCGGGGGCGTTACGCCTGCGCGTGGGCGACGTCGGGGTCACGGTGGTGGAGGACCTGATTCACGGCGGGGTGTCTTTTGACAACGCGGAGCTCGACGACTTCATCCTCGTCCGCTCCGACGGGGTGCCGACGTACAACTTCGCCGTCGTGATCGATGACGCCCTGCTGCACGTGACGCACGTGATCCGGGGCGACGATCATTTGTCGAACACGCCGAAGCAGATCCAGCTCTCCCAGGCGCTGGACTTTCCCCTGCCGCGATTCGCCCATATCCCTATGATCCTGGGGCCGGATCGCACGCGCCTCTCCAAACGCCACGGGGCGACCTCGGTGCTGGCGTATCGCGATCAGGGGTATCTTCCCGAGGCTTTGGTCAACTATCTGGTGCGCCTGGGCTGGTCCCATGGGGATCAGGAGATCTTCAGCCGGGAAGAGCTCATCCGCCATTTCGACATCGCGCAAGTGGGGGATACCCCGGCCATCTTCGATCAGGCCAAGCTGGATTGGCTGAATGGGCATTACATCCGCCAGGCGGATCCCAAGTGGCTGGCGGACCTGGTGGTTCCCTTTTGGCGGCAGGTGGGGGTTTTGCCCGAGGCGATCGAGGCCAGGACGGCCGCGTGGACGACGGGGGGCGACGGGACGACCTTCGCGGAGGCAGTCGTGCAGGCCTTTCGCGACCGGGCCACCACGCTCGCCGAGCTGGCCCAGGACTCCCGCTTTCTCTTCCGGATCCCGATCGAGCAAGACGGCCAGGCGGTGGACAGGTACCTGCGTCCCGAGACCCTGACGCACCTGCGGGAGCTCACCGACCGCCTCCGGGGGCTTCCCACGTGGAGCGCCGCGACGCTCGAAACGCTCTATCGCGCCTTCGCGGCGGAGAAGGGGCTGAAGCTGGGCGATGTCGCCCAGCCGACCCGTGTGGCGCTCACCGGCGGGACAGTCAGCCCCCCGCTGTTCGTCGTGATGGAGCTGGTGGGCCGTGAGCTGTGTCTGGAGCGGCTCGCGGCGGTTGTCGGACGCACCGGCGCGTAGGCCCGGCTTTCCGAGAGAGGAGGACAGGTGTGGGTCTCCAGGACCTGCTCAACAATCTCCGCGCGGAAGTGAGCGCTCTGGAACGGGAGTTCCGGGTGGACATCCCGAAGAAGATCGAGCATGCGCGGAGCCTCGGGGATCTTACCGAGAATGCGGAATTTCACGCGATCAAGGAGCGACAGGGATTCGTGCAGGCGCGGATCATCTGGCTCAAGCAGCGGATCGCCTCGCTGTCGGCTATCGATCCGCGGGCGGTCCCCCAGGATCGTGTGGGGTTTGGCTCGATCGTGCACCTCCGGGACACCGCAAACGGCGGGAAACGCATCGTCAAGCTCGTGGCGCCGGAGGAGAGTGACGGGGAGAAGGGCTGGGTCTCGATCGCCTCGCCCATCGGCCGGGGCCTCGTGGGTCGCCGGGCAGGAGAGGGCGTGCAGATCCAAACCCCCGCCGGGGTCAAGACCTACGAGGTGACGAAGGTCATCACGCTCCACGAGCAGGACGATCCACTTTCGGCTTGACTTTTCGGTGCCCCTCGGCGATAGTGAGGCCGTCCGCCGCCCGGATTCTTTGAATCCGGGTTTCTTTTTCCTAGGAACTAATGCACTGCGATTGCGGGGTCGGATAATGGTAGTCCGCCTGACTCTGGATCAGGTTGTCGAGGTTCGAGTCCTCGCCCCGCAGCCACTCCCGCCACCGCCGGCCCCATCGTCTAGCCTGGCCTAGGACGCCGCCCTCTCAAGGCGGAAACGCGGGTTCGAATCCCGCTGGGGCCACCAGGCAATAAAAAGCCCGGATTTTCCGGGCTTTTTTATTGCCGGAGCATTGGACCATTGGAGTAATCGAGCAATGGGACAATGCAGTCTACTGCTCCATTGCGCTATTGCTCATTTCCCTTCATCCACCCCGGGCCATTCGTTCTCAGAGCAGCAGCAAGAAAAGGTACCGAGACAAGAAAAGGTACCGAGACAAGAAAAGGTACCGAGAAAAGGTACCGGGAGTCTTTTCTGGACAAGTATCCCGATTAACGGTAGAAGCCTAGCATGCCACGGCGACTCCGAGGGGCCACGGGCGGCCTTGTCTACCATGTCCTAAACCGTCGAGCCGGCCGGCTGCCCTTGTTTGAGCAACCTGGCGACTATGCCGCCTTCGAGCGGGTGTTGCGGGAGGCATTTGAGAGAACGAAGGTGCGCATTCTCG
>DASRUH010000169.1:0-4645 GCA_035655535.1 Methylomirabilis sp. (SeqCode) | reverse complement strand
AGAGAACGCCGGCCGCATCCGAGTCGGCGGCATCGGCGCCCTGCGTGCCTTTCAGGTCGCGCCGGCACCCGAGCGGCCGGAGCGCACCCGGCCGTTCCTCAAGATTCAGGACGGGTGCGACTTCGCCTGTACCTTTTGCATCATCCCGGTGGTCCGGGGCCCCAGTCGGAGTCTCCCTCCCAATCGGGTCGTGGCGGAAGGGCAGCGGCTGGCCGCCGCAGGCCACCCCGAGGTGGTGCTCACCGGGATCAACATGGGCACCTACGGGTGGGACCTCACGCCGCGGAGCTCGCTGTCGGCGGTGCTTCGACGCCTGGTGGAAGAGACGACGATCCCCCGGATCCGGCTGAGTTCCCTGCATCCCCATGAGGTCACGCCGGAAATGATCGGACTCTTCGGTGCCTCGTCGCGCCTCTGCCGCAATGTCCACCTGGCGCTGCAGAGCGGCGACGACGCGGTCCTTCGTCGGATGGCGCGTAGCTACCGTTCCCGACACTTCCGGGAGGTGGTGGCGCGCCTGTATGCGACGGTGCCGGGGATGGCCATCGGCGTCGATGTCATCGTGGGCTTCCCGGGCGAGACCGATGCGGCCTTCGACAATACCCGGCGCCTGCTGGAGGAGCTGCCCGTCGGCTACTTTCACGTCTTCACGTATTCCCACCGCTCGGGCACGAGGGCGGCCGGAATGCCCGACCAGATCCCGCCCGAGGTGAAGGCGCGCCGCAACCGGGTCCTGCGCGAGCTCGGCGAACAGAAATTTCTCGCCTTCAAACGCAGTGTCGTCGGGCAGACCCTTCCGGTCGTGGCGCTTGACGAGCGGGATGGAGAGAGCGGCCTCCTTCACGGGGTGAGCGACAATTATCTCAGCGTCCTGTTTGCAGGGGCGGATGCGTGGAAAGGCCGGCTCGTACAGGTGCGGGTCGAGGAGATGGATCCACGCGGCATGCTGCGCGGTCGCGTGCCGGGCGCCGGGCCTCTCGTGGGCGCCGCGTCGGGGGGTGCGCTGCCCCCGGCGGGAGGGGAATGACGTGGGGGAGCCCGTGATTGGCATCATCGGCGGCAGCGGCCTGTACGAGATGGAGGGCCTGACCCATCTTCGGGAGGAGCGGGTACCGACCCCCTTTGGCGACCCCTCCGACGCGTATATCCTCGGTCGACTGGAGGGGCGCCCGGTCGCCTTCCTGGCGCGCCACGGCCGGGGGCATCGGCTCCTTCCCTCGGAACTCAACTTTCGGGCGAACATTTATGGGTTCAAGACGTTGGGGGTCCAGTGGATCATCTCGGCCTCGGCGGTGGGGAGCATGCGGGAAGCGATCCGCCCCGCGGACATCGTCGTCCCCGACCAGTTCTTTGACCGGACGAAAGCGCGGGCGAGCACCTTCTTCGGGGACGGGCTCGTCGCCCACGTGAGTTTTGCCGATCCGGTCTGTCCGCAGTTGAGCGATCACCTTTCTCGCGTCGGCCGCGAGGCCGGGGCCACCGTCCACCGAGGGGGGACCTATCTGTGCATCGAGGGCCCCCAGTTCTCGACGCGGGCCGAGTCCCGGATCTACCGGGGCTGGGGGGTCGACGTCATCGGGATGACCAATCTGCAGGAAGCCAAGCTCAGCCGCGAGGCAGAGATTTGCTACGCCACCATGGCGCTGGTGACCGATTATGACGTCTGGCACGAAACGGAAGGGGACGTGAGCGTCGAGAAGGTGGTGGCCATCCTGCACAAGAACGTGGCGACGGCCAAGGCCATCATCAGGCGCGTCCTTCCCGTGATCCAAGGAGACCGGTCGTGCGTCTGCGCGCACGCCCTGAAGGACGCCATCATCACGGCTCCGGAAGCCATCGCGGAAGCCGCGAAGCAGAGACTCTGGCCCCTGGTCGGCAAGTACCTGGGAGGGCATCGCCCGTAGCGGATCGCGGACCGGCCATGCAGATTCTGGTCGTCGGCTCGGTGGCCCTGGACACCGTCAGGACCCCCTTCGGCGAGGCGCGGGAAGTCCTCGGAGGCTCGGCGACCTACTTTGCGTCGAGCGCGAGCTATTTCGCCCCCGTCAGCGTGGTGGCCGTCGTCGGCGAGGACTTCCCCCTGGAGGAGCTGGAATTCCTGAAGAGGCGGGATGTCGATCTCGCCGGCATCGATCGGCGGCCCGGCCGCACCTTCCGGTGGCGAGGGGAGTACGGCTTCGACCTCAACGAGGCCAGAACCCTGGAGACCCAGCTGAACGTCTTCGCCGAGTTCCATCCGCAGCTCCCTGAAGGCTACCGGGCGCACGACGTGGTGTTTCTGGGGAACATCGATCCCGACCTGCAGCGGGAGGTCCTGACGCAGGTGCGCGCCCCTCAGCTCGTCGCGGCCGACACGATGAACTTTTGGATTCAAGGAAAGCCCGAGTCGCTCCGGCAGACCCTGAAGCACGTCCAGATCCTCATCATCAATGACGCCGAAGCCCGGATGCTGGCCCAGGAGCCGAACCTGGTGCGGGCGGCCAAGACGATTCTGCGCTGGGGCCCGCGCTCGCTCGTCATCAAACGCGGCGAGCACGGCGCGCTGAGCTTCGCCGACGGCGGCTGGTTCGCCGCCCCCGCGCTTCCCCTGGAGCAGGTCTATGACCCGACCGGGGCGGGCGACGCCTTTGCCGGAGGCTTCCTCGGTTTTCTTGCCAGCACGCGGAATTTCGATGAGGCGAATCTCCGGCGAGCCGTCATCATGGGCTCGGTCATGGCCTCCTTCGCCGTGGAGGCGTTCTCGCTCGATCGCCTGCGCCATCTCAGCTACTCCGAGATCGAGGACCGGTACCGCCAGTTCAAGCACCTGGCCCATTTCGAAGACCTCTAGGCGAAAGTGCTGAGGACTGAGGGCTCAGTGCCGATGGCCGGTGACTGCCCATCCGGGGTGTGGGGTGTCAGGGATTGGGTCGCTTCGATATCCCCCGGCCACCAGCCACCAATCACCACCCACCGATCACCGGTTCGACAGGGGCTGGCACACCGATTCTTCGTTCGGTGTATGGCTCTGACCTCTGGTCTCCCATGGGAACGAGGAGACGTCAGGAGTGCGTAAATCGCGCGCTGACATGGCCGCCGGCGATGTGGCATCGAGACCTCCGATCGGATCCCCGGACCGAAAAGCCGACTCCGCCTGTGGCGCATTGGGCATCGCCCTGGGCGTGCTGATTGCTGCCATCCCCCTGGTCTATTCCGTTCTCGCCCCCGTGATGCTCAAGTGGGCCATTCTCGGGGTCTTCGCGCCAGTCGCGACCTTCCTCTGGCTGTGGGGAGGGTGTGGTCGGCCCTTCCGCCCCCTGCCAAAGCTGGCCGCGCCCCTGTTCACCCTCCTGCTCGTCTCCGGAGTGTCACTGCTCCAGGCGATCAACCTGGCGTATGGCCTCCAGCGGATCGCCTTTCTGCTCTTCCTGTTTCTACTCTACCTCACCGTGGCCTATTCCATTCCCCCGGATCGTCAGGAAACGCTCAGCCGGTACTTTCTCGTGACCCTGCTCCTGGTGAGCAGCCTCTCTCTCTTGAGCTGCACCATCGGGCTCCCCTCGATGTCCGGCGGCCCGATGGAGATATTCTCCCGACTCTTCGGCAATACAAACTATGGAGCGGCCTACCTCCTCACGGTCATGCCCATGGGCTTGGCCCTCTATCTCGCCGCATCGCAGAGAGTGGAGAAGGGCGTCTACGGGACGGCCCTCTTCCTCTCTCTGGTGCTCCTCATGCATTCGATGGTGCGAGGGGCATGGATCAGCATTTGGATCGGCCTATGGATCCTGGCCCGGGTATATTTCCACGCGGAGCGGCGACCCGGCACCTTCTGGACCGCCCCCCGCCGGCCGCAGATCGCTCCACTGGTCCTCCTCGGTTCGGCCATCCTGTTCGCCGTCGTGCTCTGGCCCCTGTGTCTGCCCGGCCACGTTTCCTTCGGCGAGCGGGTAACGAGCACCTTTGATCCCGGAGCAGACAGCCTTCAGGTGCGTTGGGCCTTTTGGGAGGGGACGCTCCGGTTGATCCGCGATCACATCTGGAGCGGGGTCGGGGTCGGCAATTTCGCCCTGGCATTCGTCCCGTATCGATCTCGGTTCATCTACCGGAACCCCGGTGTGCAGGTCGAGCATCCCCACAATGAATATCTCAACCTGTGGGCGGAGCTCGGGCCTCTCGGCCTGCTGGTCTGTCTCTGGCTTCTGCTCAGGGTGTTCCGACTGAGCCGGCATCTCGTCAGGCGCGCTGACGTGAGGAGACACGTCCTCGCAGGAGTCCTGGGCGGGCTGGCCGCCGCCGCGGCCTATGGCAATTTCTTCTACGTCGCGTATGTCCCCGAGTCGGCCGTGAATATCGCAATCCTCCTCGGGATGCTCGACGGGATGGATCGCGACGTCGGCCAGGTGCACCGAGGAACGCCGCTCCGCATGAGCATTCTTCTTCCCGGGCTCCTGGTGATGGGCCTCCTCTGTTTTCAGTATTTCCTGCGCCCGCTGGCGGGGGAGGCGCAGTATTTTCTCGCCCAGAAGGAAATCCGAGACCAGCGGCTGGAGGCGGCCCTGAGCCGTCTCGAGCGAAGCCTCGCATGGAACCCGCAATACTACTTGGCTCGGTATCGGCGGACTCAGATCTTTTCGGTGATGGGCAGACACCGGGAGGCGATCCA
>DASRUH010000168.1:0-9352 GCA_035655535.1 Methylomirabilis sp. (SeqCode) | reverse complement strand
AGACGATCACCGCCGCCGATATTCAACAGTTCGCCGTCCTGACCGGTGACGGCAATCCGCTGCATACCGACGGTGATTTCGCGAAGGAGACGCGGTTCGGAGAGCCCATCGCCCAGGGGATGCTCTCCGCCAGCGTGATCTCCGCTTGCCTGGGGAGCCGGCTTCCCGGCCCGGGCACGGTCTATCTCTCCCAGGACCTGAAGTTCCTCAAGCCGGTCAAGATCGGGGATACGGTCATCGCACGGATCGAAGTGGTCGAGCTGAACCGGGAGAAGAACCGCGTCCGGCTCAAGACGACGCTGCACAACCAGCGGGGGGAGCAGGTCATCGAAGGCTCTGCCCTGGTCATCCCGCCGGCCGGATCCCGGAGAATGCACTCCGAAAGGCCGGGGGACCTCTGAGCGCCCGAGGCTTCCCGCAGGTCCATACCGCTGGGCCCCCTTCAGGCCGGTTCCCGACGTCGCATCCAGCATTCCACCCTCAATGCCGAATTCCCTCTGCGGAACAACGCTGTCCCCACGGCCGTCGCCGTGTCCCCCTCCCCTCGGGGTGATCGACGGAGCGGGACCACTGGGACTTTCGGCGCGCGGCCATCACCGCCCGTCGCTCCGTTGACAGCGCAACCGCCGTCACATAGAATACTACAGCGACACAGACGACGCGCGCATGCGTGAGAGGTGAGGGCGATGAGACCGGTCCCGACATGGGGACGTGATCTGCGCGAGCGGGTTGAGGCGGAGACTGCCAGCCTCTTCATTCTTCACCATAACATCGCCGACTACGTCCCACTTGGCGAGTCCTTCCTGCCCTTTCCCGACTTTTTGGCGCAGTGGGTGGGGGAGAGCAATCCGGTCATCTTCTACAATCGCGCTACGGGTCTGCGCTTTCCCGACGCCGAATCGCAGCGGCGGTTTGAGGAGGGGGCCGGCCTGAAGGTCGATCGGGATGCCCGTGAGCCCTCGCTCGAAGAGCAACGGCGAAGGGCCTTGACCGCCTTGGGTGAGGCGACGACCGTCGGACCTCCCCCGCTGCCGACGCATCCGAGCAAGGTCGTTCCCCTGGTGGCGCAGGCGCTCCGGTCGGGACGGATCCGCAACGGGTCACGGCGCGCGGTCGTCGTCTTCGAGTATGCGGAGAGCATCGCCCCGGCCGCCGATTTCTCCTGTATGACTGAGGACGATCGGACCAATGTGGTGGCCCTGCTGAGCCTGGCCTCTGACCCTGTGGTGCGGCAGCAGGGCGGGGTACTTCTGCTCACGGTCGGGAACCTCGCCGACTTGCATCCGGTCCTGCGACAGCCGGGCGGTCGGGCGGAGGTCATTGAAGTGCCGCTCCCCGATGAGGCGGAGCGGCTCAAGTTCATTCAGTATCTCCTCGACGAGGATGGCTTGACGCTCTCCATGGGTGCCGAGGCCTTGGCACGGGCCACGGCCGGGCTCACACGGCTCCATCTGGACCAGGTCTGGCGCCAGGCGAGGGCGAAGGGGTCTTCCCTGACCTATGAAGAGATCAAACAGCGCAAGCGTGAGATCCTACGACAGGAGCTGTACGGGATGGTCGATCTCGTCGAGCCGACATTCACCCTGGAGACGATCGGCGGGCTCGCGGCGGTCAAGGAATTCTTCCGCGAGGTGATCCAGGCCATTCGGGACGGCGATCTCAAGATGGTGCCCCGGGGGATCACCCTTTTGGGGCCTCCGGGGGTGGGCAAGACCGCCGTTGCCGAGGCCCTGGCCAAGGAGTGCGGCTTTAATTTCGTCCGGATCACCAACCCCCGGGAGAAGTGGGTCGGGGCCTCGGAGCGGAACTACTGGAAGATCCTGCAGGCGCTCCGATCCCTGACGCCCCTCGTGGTGCTCGAAGATGAGGCAGACCAGAGCGAGCATTCCCGAGATGAGATCAGCGGTGACTCGGGCGTGTCCAACCGCCTCCGGCAGATGCGGTTCGAGTTCACCGGGGACCCGGTCATTCAAGGAAAGGTGCTCTGGATCCGGATCACGAACCGGCCGGACAGACTGGATCCGGCGGAACGGCGCTCCGGCCGGTTCAGCGAGCGCATCCCGCTGCTGATGCCGGATGCGGATGAGCGGGTGGCCATCTTTTCGGTCATTCCGGGGAAGCACGGGTTTGCCACCGCGGGGGTCGATTTCATCCGGATGGCCGCCCTCTGCGAGGAGCGGTTCCCGGGCCAGAGCTCCGGCGCGGACATCGAGGAGATTTCGCTCCGAGCGTACCGCCACGCCAGGGTGCGGGGGGCGACGGCCGTGGCGGAGGAGGATTACCGCTGGGCCATCGACGACTTCATCCCCTCGCAATCGGCGGATGTCATCCGGCAGCAGGAGCTCATGGCGGTCGCCTTTTGTTCTTCTCGCCGCTTCCTGCCCGAGCGGTACCGTCACCTTGGGGCTGAGGTCGCGGGGTCCCGCGTGGAGCCGTGGGGGAAGGCTCCATGAGAGAGGTGATCGAAATCGAGGGCGGGGTGGTGCGGCTCTTGCGGCATGGGGCGCGCGACGGGCGGATCGTGGACCGGGAGGTGCCCCTCACGGCCTTTGTGCACGCGCTGCGACAGGCCACCGACGGGCTCCAGCGTCTCCCCCTCCTCCCGATGGGGACGCGCTTTCTCCTCGGGCGGGCGGGGGACCTAGCGATTGGGGTGGAACAGCCTCCCCAGGTGCGCCACTTCCCGTGGCGGCCCGGCGGGACGCGAGGTCCGGACCGGGATTATCTCCTGGCCTTTCCCTACATTGTCTATCTGCTGGTCTTTCACCAAGGGGCCTTCGAGGAGATGCGCCTCTACTACCGCCCTGGGCCGCTCGGTGGGGATACCGATCCGCTCTACCTGTCGAACCTCTGGAACGTGTCGGCCACGGACGCCCCCATGGCGAGGTGTCGGGCGTGTCTCCAGGGGCGGCCGCCCTTCGAGGAGCTCAGCCTTGCCCCACAGGTGCAGCGCATCCTCGAGTTCTTCTGGGGGACCGGATTCAACACGGCGATCGAGGAGAGCTGCTTTCAGCACGCCGCGAAGCGGGACGGCCGGATCGCCACCCTGGAGGCGTGGGAGGCGGCGACTCGGCGGGACGCCCTTTTTCCCCTGGAGGTCGAGTGGGAGCCCCTGGGGAGGGGGCTCCGGGAGACCGCGGAGGAGCTTCTGACGTGGCGTGGAACGACGGCCCCGGTTGAGGAAGCCGCGGATCTGGCCGATCTGATCTATCGCGTCTGAGCGAGGGAAGACATGCTGCCGATCTATATCATGGAGCCGGGCTTCCACGAGCCCGACGACCCGATCTACTACCTGGTGACGAAGAACGGCTTGTTCCAGGTCAAGCGAACGGCTGTCTTCCGGTCGCGCATCCGAATCCCGGGCCTCGCGTGGCTGGAATCCGAGCAGGAGGGGGCCACATTCCTCCTGCCGGTCATTCCGGAGAAGCTCCTGGCAGAAACCCTGGCCTTTTTCCGGGAGGTCTTTCGCAAGTATCGGGCGGAGGCGGCCGTCCTCCTGTACCTGCGGGAGGAGGCCCGGGAGTATGAAATCCGGATTCCGCCTCAGCGCGTGGCGGGCGGGCATTGCCGGTATGAGGTCGGACCGAATCCGTCTGGGTGTATCCGGGTGGGAACCATTCATAGCCACGGGGCGGCCGAAGCCTTTCATTCGGAACTCGATGACATCGATGAGCAATATGACGATGGGCTCCACGTCACGATCGGATCCCTCCACGCCAAGCCTACCGTCTCCTGCTCGCTGGTCGTGGACGGACGACGCTTCGACCTCCGGCCGGAGGCGGTCCTCGAGGTGATGCCGTGGGAGATGGAACCGACGGTCCGTCTGGAGGATTCGGAGGAAGTCATTGCGGAACCGTTACCCCGTGACTCGGATCCGAGCGGTCGACCCTCCGCCATTTAACGCGTAGTTTCACGTTCAAGGTTTGACGTTCGACGTCAAGATGGTTACCGGGTTTCCGTCTTCGGACGTTGCACCTTGCACGTTGAACATTGGACGGGTGGTTATGTTGGAAATCAAGGTGATCGGCATCGGAGGAATCGGCTGCGCCCTGCTCCCCTTTCTCTGCCGGTATCTGAATTACCGGGAGGAGCGGGTGCGCATCACGCTGATTGACGGCGATGAATTTGAGCGGGCGAACGCACCGCGGCAGGCCTTCGAGCGGCCGGGGAACAAAGCGCAGGTCAAGGCGGCCGAGATGGCCCGACAATTCGATGGCCTCTCGTTCCGCGCGGTTCCCGAATATATCACGGAAGCCAACGTCGGCCGGGCCCTTCAGGACGGCGACGTGATCTTTCTGGCCGTGGACAACCACAGGACCCGCAAGGTGGTCAGTGATTATTGCGAGAAGCTGGACGCCGTCATCCTGATTTCCGGGGGGAACGATTTCACGGACGGAAATGTACAGGTGCACATCCGCGAAGGGGGGCGCGACCGGACCGCGCCGATCACGCGGTATCATCTCGAAATCCGCGATCCCCGGGATCGCTCGCCGGCGGAACTGTCATGCGAAGAGCTGATGGCGCGTGGCGCACCGCAGCTCCTCTTTGCGAATCTCGCCGTTGCCTCGGCGATGCTCAACGCCTATTACACCATCTGCCAGGGGGCGCTCCGATATGGCGAAGTGTACATCGACATCGTCGAGGGGAAGAGCAACCCGGTCACACGTGAGGGAGAGGGTGTGCGATGACCGACCCGCTCAAGCAGGCCACACGGATCCGTCCGGCGACTGCACCCGCGACCCGCGAGACGGTGCGGGTCATCTACGGCGTTCATTCCCTGGATGTCAATATCGCGGGACGGAGCGTCACCGAGGTGCGGACGACGCTCAGGCAGGCGTTGAACATCGCCCCGCAGGCGGTGGCGATCGTGGATGGCCGGGAAATCCTGGAGAGTCATGTCCTCCAGCCCGGTGAGGTGCTGGAATTCGTTCGTTTGGCTGGTGAGAAGGGCACGATTCCTCTTCAGGCGGGACGGGTCCATGTTCCCGTGAGGCGCGCCTCCGGACTTTGTCTGCGGCAGCGGTGGCTCCACGACGCTGAGGAGCGTCGGGGATGAAAGGGGGAGAGGAACGGCGGAGGTTGCCGAGGTTCCGGATCACGAGCATCGGGGGTTCGATCGATGCCCCCTTCGAGACGGAGGTCATTAACCTGAGCATGGGAGGGGCGTTGGTGGAACACCAGGAGGCGTTGCGGGTTGGATCCGAATGCACGCTCATCCTTCCGGTGGCGGGTGCGACGGTGGGAGTCCGGTGCCAGGTGGTCCACAGCGCCGTCGGTCACCAGGCAAAGGGCACCTCGGGCGAGGGCCTCCTCTTCTACCGGACCGGGCTGGAGTTTCTCGGTGTGTCCGCGGAGGCGGAAAAGATCTTGGCGACACTGATCCGCTCCTATGGCGAGGGGGGAAGCGCGGGGATCGCCTGAGCCTTAGAGTGGGGCGGCGCGCAGGAGCGTGAGGGTGGTGCCGGCCGCCAGGGGGATCGTGATGTTGTCGTTGAGAGGCAGCGGGAGACACTCCGTCACCGCCGCAATCACGGCCCCCGCGAGCGCCGGAGCCGGCGGGAAGAAGGGGAGCGTCACGACGAATGCAGCCACCGTGAAGGCGACCGTTCCCGCCAAGGTCTTCCCCTGGGTGATCCGGTAGCCTCCGAGGGTCTGGCCGGCGACGGAGGCGGCCGTGTCCCCGCAGGCCAGGACGAGGAGGGCCACGACGGCGACCGTGCGCTCGAAGATCAGAATCGTCACCCAACACGCCAGGAAGTAATACAAGGCCCCGGTGGGCTTCTGCTCTTCCTCCTCGGGCCGCATGGCGCCACGAAACCAGCGCAAGAACCAGCGGTTCACGGCAGGCCACCGCAGCCGTACGGCTTCCGTCGCAACGAAGGGGAGCGTGAGGCTGCCCAGGATGAGCAGGGCCTCAACCCGGGTAAGGTCCAGGGACCAGTACAGCAGGGGGATCAGCGCCCCGACCAGATGGATCAGCTTGCGGGCCGACTCCCGGAAGGGGAGCGTCACTCGTTGCATCCTTTCGTTGACCGCTCCGACCCGCGGCTCACAAGTACTGCCCGTAGCGGATCTTCTCCACCACGTCCTTAATCTTTCGGTATTCCTCGATCACGCGGAGCAGATCCTGGGTCTCCACGAGGCCCGGGTCCTGACCCCGCCCCTCGAGGCGCGCCTTCTCTTCCAGGGCGCGCTGGACGATCTCGTGCAGATCGGCCCCGCCCATCTTGACGGTCCGGGCCATAATGGCGTCCACATCGAGCGGTTTGAACAGGGAGCGGCCGGCCAGGGCCTCGGCCCTCCTCTGGAGGATCTGGAGGATCTCTTCCTTTTCCTCTGCATCAGGCAGGGGGACCTCGATCAGGCGGTCGAGGCGCCCCAGCCCGATGAGGGCGGGATCGACGGCATCAGGGCGGCACGTGGAGGCGACCACAACGCTCTCGTTCGCATCGGCCATCCCCACCAGATTCTCGAGGATCGCATTGAGGAGTTGTCGGCCAGCGCCGCGGGCCATTTCGCTGCCGTAGATGCGATCGAGGGCGAGGGCCTCGATCTCGTGGAGGTAGAGAACCACGCGGCCGTCGGCGCGGATCGCCGTAAAGATTTCCTGAAACAGGTCTCCGGCCTCGACTGGCCACCGGAAGGCGATGCCCCGGATCCGACAGTGCAGGAAAACCGCCTCCGCCTCCCGGGCCAGGGCCCTGGCCAAGAGGGTCTTGCCGGTCCCCGGGGGCCCGTACAGCAGGACGCCCTTGTTCGCCGTCGTCCCCCAGCGACTGTGCAGGTCGGGATGCGTGAAGGAGAGGATGAGGCTTTCCACCTCCCGCTTGGCGCTCTGCAAGCCGCCGATATCCTGCAGGGCCACATCCGGAATCCCCTCGAGCGCGACCTTCCCGGCGAGAGGGCCGAAACGCTTCGATACACCCCTGAGGAAATCGTCCCACCCACGGAGAGTGATCTCTTTGGCGCGTTGCGGGGGCCGTTCCACATCCCGCCTCCTGCCCACCCCATATCATAGGGGGGTGGAGCAGTCAACGGCAGGTGTTCAGGGCGGGGTGCTGGCGGCTAATCCGGAGCGACCCGGAGGACCCGACCGGGATGGATGACGGGGCTCTCGAGGCTGTTCCATTGCTCGAGGTCCTGGGGGCTCACCTGATGTGCCCGCCCGATCTCCCAGAGATTGTCGCCCGGCTTGACGACGTAGACGCGGTCCGCGGAGCCGGCTGCCTCGGCTGCGGGTGGGCCGGCTGCGGTACCCTGGGCGACGGCCAGTGCCGGGATGGGAACGGAGATGCGCGTGCCGGCCCGGATGCGGTGGGGGCTGTTGAGCTCGTTCATCTCCATCAGGACGCCGACGGTGGTTCGATACCGTTGAGCGATGGTGGAGAGGGTCTCACCCTGACGAATCCGGTGTTCTCGCCACCCGAAGTGGCGTATCTCCGGCAGCTGTTGGAGGGCCTCGATGAACGCCCCCTTGGTTCCCGGGGGGAGGTTCATGAGATAGCCGTCGTGCGGGGGCGTGACCAGGCGATTCAGCTCGGGATTCCACTCTCGGAGCTCCTCGGTGCTGATCCCCACGGCCTTCGCCAGCAGGCGCAGATCCGCGGGTTGCGGCAGGGTGACCTGGTCGACCTGCCACGGCTGCTCGGCGGGTCGGGTGAAGCCGTAGGCCTCGGGGTTCTTGGCTATGATGGTCATCGCCATGAAGGCCGGGACGTAGAGCTTGGTTTCTCGGGGGAGCTTGAGGGACCAGAAGTTGGTCGTCCGCTGGCGCTGAATGGCTCGCAGCACCTTGCCCTCTCCCGCGTTATAGGCGGCGATGGCCAAGGGCCACGACTGGAACATGGCGTACAGGTCTGAAAGGTAGTCGGCGGCCGCCGCCGTAGCTTTCACCGGGTCTCGGCGTTCGTCTACCCACCAATCGACCTTCAAGTCGTATTTGAGGGCGGTCCCCTTGATGAACTGCCAGATGCCGACCGCCCGCGCGCGGGAGTACGCGTACAGCTTGAAGGCACTCTCGATGTAGGCCAGGTTCACGAGGTCCTGGGGGAGCGCCTTTTCCGCGAAGATCTGACGCATCAAAGGGAGGAACCGACCGGACCGCTCCAAGGCCTCGGCGGTGAGTTCGCGCTTCTTTGTGGTGAAGAGCTCGATGTAGGCCCGCACCTCGGCATTGACCTCGATGGGGAAATCGGAGGTGATCTCTGGGTGCCTCGGTGCCGGCAGCGCAGGGGTTGCCCGCTCCAGGATGGTGACATCTTCGGGACTCACCAGCGAGGCCTCCGAGTCCGAGGGGACCGCGCTCATCGCGCGGATCGCTACGAACTCATCGAGGAGCGCTTCGATTTCCTCGAGCAGGCGGCTCCGGCGCTGCTTCGTCTCGGCTGTTCCCTCGACTCCGTCGCGTGACAGCAGGGCGCGCGCGCGCTGGAGCAGGGTGACCGCCTCTTGGCTGTGACCCTCTTCCCCCTGATCCTTCGCCTGCTGCAGGAGCTCGTGGGCCTCCGTCATCAGGGGGTCCTCTCCCGGGTCGCGCTGCCGGTGGGACGAGGAGGAGAGACCCGGGAGGGTCCCGCCCGGAGATACTGAGCCCCGGAGAGAAGTAGGTGACCGGTCCACAGCGTAATGCCTGCCGCGGACGGGGGCAGAACTCCGGAGGGAGGAATCAGGCGGCGTGTGAGGTGAACGGAAGGAGGTGCAGCTCGTCAGGAGGAGCAGGCCTGTGGTCGGAATCAGGGACATGAGCCAGCGCCTACGATCCACCCGTTCCTCCCTGGAATACCAAGGCGGAGGCCCCTTCGTGGAGTGGCCGTGCGACGAGCGCCCGGCGAAGGGCGGGGAGAATGCGTTGGGTGGCCTTATACCCCCCTTCCTCGATCCTGTCAAGCCTTTCGAGGGCACACAGCCCGAACGACTCGATCGCCGTTGAGGCGACCCGGAGGACCGTGGTGCCCCGCTGTTCTCTCGTCACCGCTTCGCACACGGAGAGACCTCCTTCGAGCAGCGAGGGTGTCTTGCACGGTCCGTGCCAAGTCGCGGAGTGGGCGGCACCTCGCGCGAAGCTACCGGAGAGCACGAAGCTGAAGCGGGCGAACGGTGTGCAGGGCAGGAAAGCATCAGGGGAATTCACCGCGGGCCTGGGGGGAGCGTGGAGTCATCGATCCACGAGAGGTAATCGGGCAATCCAGAGGTAATGGGGAAGGAGATGATCTCTGGGACGGTATACGAGTGGAGCGCCCTGACCAGCGCCTGCACCTTTGAAAAATGATCGGCCCGCCCCTTCCCGATGAGGAGCACCTCAGTTTCCTCTTGGACCTTCCCCTCCCACCAGAAAAAGGATCGAACGGCGGGG
>DASRUH010000167.1:0-28670 GCA_035655535.1 Methylomirabilis sp. (SeqCode) | reverse complement strand
CCGGGACCAGGATATCGATCGGGCCTGGGAGGCCCTGCTGCACGCCGAGCGGCCGCGCATCCACACCTTCATCGCCACCTCGGACATTCACATGCAATACAAGCTGAAGATGAGCCGGGAGGAAGTGATGGAGGCCGCGATCCGCGCCGTGAAGCGAGCGCGTGGCTATACGAACGACGTAGAATTTTCGTGCGAGGACGCCTGCCGGACCGACCTGGACTTTCTCTGTCGAATGGTGGAGGCGGCCATCACGGCCGGCGCCACGACCATCAACATCCCGGATACGGTTGGCTACGCGATCCCGTGGGAGTACGGGGAGCGGATCCGCAACCTCATGAACCGTGTCCCCAACATCGACACGGTGGTCGTAAGCGTCCACTGCCACAACGACCTGGGCCTGGCGGTGGCCAACTCCCTCGAAGGGGTGCGGTACGGGGCGCGTCAGATCGAGTGTACGATCAACGGCATCGGGGAGCGGGCGGGGAACGCCTCGCTCGAAGAGGTCGTGATGGCCATCCGGACCCGGCGCGACCTGCTGGACGCCGAGACCGGGATCAACACCGAGGAGATCTACAAGGCCTCGAAGCTCCTCACGACCATTACCGGCGTTCCGGTCCAGCCGAACAAGGCGATCGTGGGCGCCAACGCCTTTGCGCACGAGGCCGGCATTCACCAGCACGGCATGCTCTCCCACGCCCTGACGTACGAGATCATGACGCCGCAGTCCGTGGGGGTGCCGCAGAGCCGGTTGGTCCTGGGGAAACACTCGGGCCGCCACGCGTTGAAGAAGCGGCTGCAAGACCTGGGCGTCGATCTCAACGAAGAAGACCTCAACCGCGCCTTCGTGCGCTTCAAGGAGTTGTGCGACAAAAAGAAGGAGGTCTTCGACGACGATCTGCTCGCCATCGTGGAGGAGCAGGTCCTGGCCATCGCCGAGACCTACGTCCTCGACCATCTCCAGTTTGCGAGCGGGACGGGGATGATTCCCACCGCGACGATCCGCCTGAAGAAGGAAGACGAAATCTTCCAGGAGTCGGGATGGGGGGACGGGCCAGTCGATGCGACCTTCAAAGCCATCGACCAGATCACGGGGATCCATCCGCGGCTGAAGGATTACAGCCTCCGGGCCGTCACCTCGGGCAAGGACGCCCTGGGCGAGGTGATGGTCTCCCTCGAGGTGGACGGGCAGACCGTCATCGGCCGCGGAACCTCCACGGACGTGATCGAGGCCAGCGCGAAAGCGTATCTCAACGCGATCAACCGGGTCATCGGGCGCACACCGCCCGCGACCAAGGAGGTCAAGCGGGGCGTCTGAGCGGGGAGCGCGGCGCGCGATCCCGCCATCGGGCGGGAGATCGTCCCGCGTCCGGCGCTTGTCCCGGGCGCGAAAATCTGGGAGAATGAACTGCGATGGCCGAGACCCTGCTCGACAAAGTCTGGCGTGCGCATACCGTGCGCGTGCTTCCCTCGGGGCAGACGCAGCTCTTCATCGGGTTGCACCTGATCCACGAAGTGACGACCCCCCAGGCGTTCCAGATGCTCCGGGAGGCGGGGCTCAAGGTCCGCTTTCCCGAGCGCACCTTCGCCACGATCGATCACATCGTCCCGACCGCCTCGCAGGCCCGTCCCTTCGGCGATCGGCTCGCCGAGGAGATGGCCGTCCATCTCGTCCGGAACTGCAAGGAATTCGGCGTCCCGCTCTTCGATCTGGACAGCGGTCGGCAGGGCATCGTCCACGTCATCGGCCCCGAGCTGGGGCTCACCCAGCCCGGGACGACCATCGCCTGCGGCGACAGTCATACCGCCACCCACGGCGCCCTGGGGGCGCTGGCCTTCGGCGTCGGCACGAGCCAGGTGCGGGACGTGCTGGCGACGCAGTGCCTCGCCCTCCCCAAGCCGAAGCTGCGACAGATCCGAGTGGAGGGGCGACTCGCGCGGGGCGTGTACGCCAAGGACGTGATCCTGACGATCATCCAGCGGCTCGGCGTGAAAGGCGGGGTGGGCTACGCCTACGAGTACGGCGGGTCCGCGGTCGCAGCGATGTCGATGGAAGAGCGCCTGACCATCTGCAACATGAGCATCGAGGGAGGGGCGCGGGCGGGCTACGTGAATCCCGACGCCACGACGTTCGCCTACCTGCGCGGTCGGCCCTTCGCGCCGCAGGGGGAGGCCTTCGACCGGGCGCTCCAGTGGTGGAAGGGCATGGCGACGGAGCCGGGGGCGTCCTTCGACGACGTGGTCGCGCTCGACGCCGGGGCCATCCAGCCGGTCGTCACGTGGGGGATCAACCCGGGCCAGTCCGTGGGGGTGCGCGACCCGATCCCGGATCCGGCCGAGGCTTCCGAGACGGACCGGGCCGCATGGGCGGAGGCCCTCACCTTCATGGGCTTCCAATCCGGCCGACCGATCGCCGGGACGCGGATCGATGTGGCCTTCATCGGCTCGTGCACCAACGCCCGGCTCTCGGATCTGCGGGCGGCCGCCGCGGTGGCGAAGGGGCGAAAGGTCGCGACGGGGGTGCGCGCGTTGGTCGTCCCGGGGTCCCAGGCCGTAGCGGCCGCGGCCGAAGCCGAGGGGCTACACGACGTCTTCCTCGCGGCCGGCTTCGAATGGCGGAAGGCCGGCTGCTCCCTCTGCCTGGGGATGAACGAGGACAAGCTCACGGGCCGGGAGATCTGCGCCTCTTCCAGCAACCGCAACTTCAAGGGGCGCCAGGGATCTCCCCTCGGGCGGACGCTCCTCATGAGCCCCGCGATGGTGGCCGCGGCGGCCGTCAGCGGCCAGGTCGTGGATGTGCGGGAGTTGCTCACATGAGCCGGGACGACGTCCGGCGCACGATGGTCGGCCGCGGGATTCCCCTCCCCGGAAACGACATCGATACCGACCGGATCATCCCCGCCCGGTTCCTGAAAAGCGTCACCTTCGAGGGGCTCGAGGCTCACGTCTTCGCCGACGATCGCACGCAGAACCCGGACCATCCGTTCAACGAGGACCGGTACCAGGGGGCGGCGATCCTGGTGGTGGGGGTGAACTTTGGCTGCGGCTCCTCGCGCGAGCACGCTCCCGAGGCGCTCAGACGCTGGGGGATCCGCGGGATCGTGGGGGAATCCTTCGGCGAGATCTTTTTCGGGAACTGCACCGCGCTCGGGGTCCCGTGTCTCACCGCGGAGGTGGCGGACGTCCGATGGTTGATGGACGCGGTGGCACGGCAGCCGGGGCGCGAGATCGTCCTGGATCTGGAGAAGGGGGAGGTGCGCTTCGGCGACCGGACGATCGCCGCGGCCATCCCCGACGGCGCCCGCCGGCAGCTCGTCACGGGGACCTGGAACGCCACCGGCGTTTTGCTCGAGGCGGGCGAGGCGATCGAGCGGGTCGCGCGCAGCCTGCCATACATTCGCGGCTTCTGACCGATGATGTTCACGGTTCACAGTTCACCGTTCACGGATTTTCTGAACAGCGGCATGTGCTGTGAACCGAGAACCGTGAACTGTGAACGAGGGTTGTCATGAGCACGGGATACAGCGTGGCGATCGCGGGGGCGACGGGAGCGGTGGGGCGGACCATGCTCGCGATCCTGGCCGAGCGCCGCTTCCCGATCCGGAGCCTGCGCCTCCTTGCCTCGGAGCGATCGGAGGGGACAGTGCTTCCCTTCAAGGGCGAAGAGATCAAGGTGGAGCGGCTGACGGAACGCGCCTTTCACGGGATCGAGCTGGCCCTCTTTTCCGCGGGCGCCGCCCGGAGCAAGGTCTTTGCGCCCGAGGCGGTCGCGGCAGGGGCCTTGGTGGTGGACAACAGCTCCGCGTTCCGGATGGACCCTGCAGTCCCCCTCGTCGTCCCCGAGATCAATCCCGAGGCGGCGAGACGGCACCGGGGGCTCATCGCCAACCCCAACTGCACTACCATCGTGACCGTCATGGCCCTGAAGCCGCTGCACGACGCCGCCCGAGTACGGCGCGTCATCGTCTCGAGTTATCAATCGGTCTCGGGGGCCGGGGCGCGGGCCATCGAAGAGCTCAAGCAACAGGTCCTCGCATGGGCGAGGGGAGAGGCGGCGGAGGCCAAGGTCTTTCCGCATCCGATCGCGTTCAACCTGATCCCCCAGGTGGACGCCTTCGAGGCGAGCGGCTATACCCGCGAGGAGATGAAGCTCGTCCACGAGACGCGCAAGATCCTGGGCGACGAGAACATCCGGATCGCGGCCACAACGGTGCGCGTTCCCGTCTGGTACGCCCACTCGGTCTCCGTGACGGTCGAGACCGAGCGGAAGGTGACGGTGGACGAGGCGCGGAGGCTCTTTGCCACCTTCCCGGGGCTCATGCTGTGGGACGATCCGGCCAAGGCGCAGTACCCGATGCCGATCGTGGCGGCCGGAAAGGATGACTGTTACGTCGGCCGCATTCGGGAGGACCTGTCCAGCGAGCGCGGCCTGAGCTTCTGGGCCGTGGGCGACCAGCTGAGAAAGGGCGCGGCGCTCAACGCCATCCAGATCGCCGAGCTGGTCCTGGGGGTCGCGCGGTAGGGTGTCGCCCGGTGCAGAATCTCAAGCTCACCATTGAATACGACGGCACCGCCTATCACGGCTGGCAGGTGCAGCCGGGGCTGCCGACGGTCCAGGGCGTCATCGAGGAAACGGTAAAGCGCATCTCCGGAGAGGAGGTGCGGATCATCGGCGCCGGGCGGACCGACGCGGGCGTGCACGCCCTGGGACAGGTGGCGAACTTCCGAACGGGGAAAGCCCTCGCCCCGGAGATATGGCGCCGGGCCCTCAACGGCCTGCTCCCGCCGGACATCGTGGCGCAACACGTTGAGCCGGCGCCCGAGGACTTCGACGCCCGCCGGTCCGCGAGGGAGAAGACGTACCGGTACGTGATCCTGAATGGTCCCGTCCCCTCGGGGCTGGACCGGCAGTGGGTCCTGCATGTTCCGGAGCCGCTCGATCCGGCGGCGATGGCCGAGGGGGCGGCCCTGCTCATCGGGGAGCACGACTTTTCCGCGTTCCGGGCGGCGGACGACCATCCCCCCGATCCGGTGCGCAGCGTCACCGAGGCCCGGTTCGAGACCGCCGGGCGCCGTCTGCACTTCGTGACCACGGCCAACGGCTTTCTGAAGCATATGATCCGGATCATCGTCGGGACGCTGCTCGACGTCGGCAGGGGGAAGCGGGAGCCGCCCGACGTCCAGCGAGTTCTTCGCTCCAGGGACCGACAGTCGGCCGGACGGACGGCGCCGCCGCATGGCCTGTGCCTCTTGCGCGTCCGCTACTGAAAGGGGGGTCCATGGCCATTCAGGGGAACCCATTGGATCTGGCACGAGAGATCGGGGATGGCTTCCACACCCTGACGCCCGCGGTGCTGAAGAAGTATGGTCCCGCCGATCTCAAGGTCATCAACAACAGCCTGCAGAGGATCCTTCGCGATGTCCGGGGCGAGACATCAACCCCCGGCGATGCCGAGGCGATCCGCAAGAAGAGCCTCCGCCTGCAGCGCCTGAATCAGGCCATCCTTCTCATCAGCAACTATTGTCGCGAGCAGCGCATCCCCCTGTGAGGTGCGGTCACCGGCCGAACCGATCCGGGGATGTCCGGGGGCAATCTCCGGGACGGACGGCTGCCGTCCGGGCGGCGACCGTGCGCATCGACGAGACGGGGCTCCGCCGGACCGAGAGTTGCGCGGGCCAGGGGCCTGTGCTATTTATAGGCGGAAGTTGAAGCGAATTCTAAGGGGATCGCATGGCCAGAGGCTACGACTTCAAAGGCATTGAGGCGAAGTGGCAGCGGACCTGGGAAGGCCGCAAGGCCTTCGGGGTGACGGAGGAGCCCGACACCCCGAGGTACTACTGCCTCGTGATGTACCCGTATCCCTCCGGCCGGATCCACATGGGGCACGTTCGGAACTACGCCATCGGCGACGTCGTCGCCCGCTACTTCCGGATGCGCGGCTCCAACGTGCTGCACCCGATGGGATGGGATTCCTTCGGCCTGCCGGCGGAGAATGCGGCCATCGAGCACGGCCTCCATCCCGCCGTCTGGACCGCCGACAACATCATGTACATGCGGACACAGCTCAAGCGGATGGGCCTCTCCTACGACTGGGACCGCGAGTTCGCCTGCAGCGATCCGGAATACTACCGCTGGAACCAATGGCTCTTTCTCAAGATGTATGAGAAGGACCTCGCGTACAAGAAGCCCTCCTTCGTCAACTGGTGTGAGGTCTGCCAGACGGTCCTCGCCAACGAACAGGTGGAAGGAGGGCGGTGCTGGCGCGACGACTCGCCGGTGGTCCAGCGGGAGCTGGAGCAGTGGTTCTTTCGCATCACCGCATACGCCGAGGAACTCCTCCAGGGGCTCGATCGCCTCCCCGGCTGGCCGGAGCGGGTCAAGGCGATGCAGCGGAACTGGATCGGCAAGAGCGTCGGCGCCGAGGTAGGGTTTCCGATGGCGGAGGGCGGCCCCCCCATCATGATCTTCACGACCCGACAGGATACGCTCTACGGGGCGACCTTCATGGTGCTGGCGCCCGAGCACCCGCTCGCCCGGCAGCTCGGCCAGGGCAAGCCGGACGTCCAGGCCTTCATCGAGCGGATGCGGACTGAAGATCGCATGGTCCGCACCGCCGCCGAGACGGAGAAGGAGGGGGTCTTCACCGGAGCCTACGCCGTCAACCCGCTGACCCAGGAGCGCATCCCGATCTGGCTGGCCAACTTCGTCCTCCTCGAGTACGGAACCGGGGCCATCATGGCGGTCCCCGCCCACGACCAGCGGGACTTCGCGTTCGCCAAAAAATATCGCCTTCCCATCCGGGTGGTCATCCAGCCGGAGGAGGGGAGCCTCGCGCCGGAGACATTGGAGAAGGCGTACGAGGGGGAAGGGATCATGGTGCAGTCGGGCCCCTTCAGCGGACTGCCGAGCCCCGAGGGACGCGCGGCGGTCGTGCCGTACCTGGAGGAGCGCGGGATCGGGAAACGCGCGGTCAACTACCGGCTGCGGGACTGGGGGATCTCCCGACAGCGGTATTGGGGGACCCCGATCCCGATCATCTACTGTGATCGGTGCGGCATCGTCCCGGTCCCCGAGCGGGATCTGCCGGTCCTCCTCCCCCGGGACGTCGCGATCACGATGAAGGGGGGCTCGCCCCTGGCGCGCGTGGAGAGCTTTGTCCGGGTCGGCTGCCCGCGGTGCGGCGGCGCGGCCCGGCGCGAGACGGACACCATGGATACCTTCGTCGATTCCTCCTGGTATTTCCTCCGGTTCTGCAGCCCCAAGGAGGCCACCCGCGTCATCGACCCCGCCGCGGTGGCGTACTGGATGCCGGTGGACCAGTACATCGGGGGGATCGAGCACGCGGTGCTCCACCTCCTTTACGCCCGGTTTTTCACCCGGGTGGTGCGGGACCTGGGGCTCATCGCGATCGACGAGCCCTTCGTGAACCTCCTCACGCAGGGCATGGTCTGCAAGGAGACCTACCGCTGTCCCATCCACGGATTCCGTTTGCCCCAAGAGGTGGACGGCCGCGGCCGCTGCGCGGCGTGCGGCGAACCCGTCGAGGTCGGCCGCACCGAGAAGATGTCCAAGTCGAAGAAGAACGTCGTGGACCCGGACGAGCTCATGGACCGGTATGGGGCGGATACCGCCCGCCTCTTCTCTCTCTTCGCCGCTCCGCCCGAGAAGGACCTGGAATGGTCCGACCGCGGGGTGGAGGGAGCGTTTCGTTTCCTGAACCGGCTGTACCGGCTGGTGGAGGGGTGGGCGCCGGCGCTGCAGCCGCCGCCGCCTGCGATCCCATACACCGCGCTCACGGTCGGCCGGGCGCTCCACCAGAAGTCCCATCTCACCATCAGGAAGGTGACGGAGGATCTGGATCGGGACTTTCACTTCAACACGGCCATCGCGGCCCTGATGGAGCTGGTGAACCTCTTGGCCCAATTCGACATGAGCGGGCCGGCGGACGAGGAGGCGGAGCGCCGCTTCGTGGCTCGCTTCGCCATCGAGACCCTCCTGATCCTCCTTGCGCCCTTCGCTCCGCATCTGGCGGAAGAGCTCTGGGCCCGCCTGAAACACCCGCGGAGCATTTTCGAGGAACGGGTGCCTTCCTATGATGCGGCCGTGATCGCGCGGGAGGAGATCTTGGTGGTGGTGCAGGTGGACGGGAAGCTCCGCGGCCGGATCGTCCTTTCCGCCGAGGCCGAAGACGAGGAGCTCCGCAACGCGGCGCTCCAGGACAGCCGCGTCCGGACCTGGCTCGCCGGGAAAACGGTGACGCGCGTGGTCGTGGTGCCGAAGAAGCTGGTCAACATCGTCACCGAGCAATAGGAAGGGAAGAAGGGTCGAAGGGATGAAGGGACCCAGGGATCAAGGGATCAAGGGAGGAAGGGGTGAAGGGTACCCACGTTGAACCTTGAACGTTGCACGTTGAACGTAGAACCTCGCACGTTGAACCCTGAACGGCGGCCGGAGGGGTGCGTGACGAATCGTGTCGTCGTGATAGGCCTGTGCCTGGGGACCGTCCTCGCGGCCGGCTGCGGGTACCAAGGCCAGGTCAGCCTTCCCCAGGATCTGCGGCGGATCCATGTCACCGTCACCAATGCCGGGACCTTCCGGCCCGGACTCGACAGTACCCTCGCCCAGGTGCTCACCCAGCGCATCCTGAGCGCCGGGGGGCGCGTCGTGGCCGAGGAGACGCAGGCGGATGCGGCGATCAAGGCCACCATTACCGCGCTCGAGCGAAACCCGGTGGCGTTTGATCGGACCGATCTCGCGCGCCGCTTCCGGATGGTGGTCGTCCTGGACCTGCAGGTGGTCCAGCGGAAAGACCAGGCGGAACTGACCCGGGAGCAGGTCCGTGCCGAGGCGTACTATTCGGCTCCGCCCGGCGTGACCGGAACGCAGGTCGCGGAGGATGAGGCCGTCCTCCGGGCGCTGCGGACTCTGGCCGACCAGGTCGTTACGCGCGTAGTGGAGCCGTTCTGAGTGGCGATGCTCCATGACCCCATCCTCCAGGCCGCCACCCGCGGCGACGTGGCGCCGGTGTATCTCCTGCTGGGAGAGGAGGTCCTGCTTCGGGACGAATTCCTCGCTCGCCTGGTCCACGTTCTCTTGCCCTCCGGCACGGACACGCTCAACCTGGACGTCCTGTACGGCGAGGAGGTCGTCGCGGCCGATCTGCTCATCCGCTGCCGGACGGTCCCCGCGTTTGCACCGCGGCGCGTCGTCCTGCTGAAAGGGAGCGAGCGACTCCGCCACGGAGTGTGGGAGGCCCTTTCGGCCTACCTCGAGGACCCGGTCGCCACGACCTGTCTTGTGTGCGTCGCCGACAAACTGGACGCGGGGCATCGGGGGCTCAAGCGGATTGACCAGGCGGGGAAGGTCCTCCGGTTCAGCGCCCCGCGGGACGAGGCGGCGCGTGAGCGTCACTGCCAGCAGTGGATGAGCGAGCGGGCCCGGCAGCACGGGAAATCCCTGACCCCCGAGGCGGAACGGCTCCTGCTCACCCTGCAGGGCCCCGATCTGCTCCGGTTAAGCCAGGAGGTGGATAAGCTCTGTCTCTTTGTCGGGGGAGACCCCCAGATCGATCTCGATGCCGTGGAGCGCCTGGTGGGGCACGGCCGGGTGCGGGGGATCTTCGAGCTGACCGGGGCCGTGACGCGCCGGGATCTTGCCGGGGCGCTGCGCTGCCTCCGGAACCTCCTTGAGCGCGGGGAGGAGCCGCTGGGGATCCTCGGGATGCTGGCGCGTCAACTCCGGTTGCTTCTGCGGGCCAACGAACTCCTGGCCCAGGCCCATCCCGCCGCCGAAATCAGCCGACTGCTCGGCGTCCCACGACCCTTTCTGCCGGAGATTCTGGAGGGAGCCCGGACCTCATCACTGGACCGACTCGAGCGGGGACTGCTCCGCCTGCGTGAACTGGATCAGCAGTTGAAGTCGTGGGGGAGGGCCCAGCCCCTATACCTGGAGCTGGCCGTGATCGATCTGTGCCGGTGAGAGATAGAGCGGGGCGGCCTGTCTCCAGGCCTAGAGGGCGCGGGCGAGACGAGACTTGTATCGGGCGGCCGTCCGGGGATGGATGATCCCCTTGGACGCGGACCGGTCGATGAGGGCGACCGCGCCCCGAAACAGCGCGATGGCCGCCTCCCGCTCCCCTGATGCGGCTGCCTGGCGGGCCCTCTTGATGCTCGTCCGAAGTCGGCTTCTGATCGCGCGATTGCGCAGCGTTCGCCGTCGCGTTTGCCTGAGACGCTTTGCCGCCGATGCCGTAGTGGGCATTGAGTGATCCTTTTCGCGAGTGATGCAGCGCTTCTTATAGGGGAATTCCGCTCCGATGTCAAGCCCTTTTGAGAACGCCCGGCCGACGCGTGACGTGGCGGCTGCCGCCTCGGTGGTCAGCGGAGGCACCCTGGTCAGCCGGGTCCTCGGGTATATCCGGGACATGCTGATCGCGCGCGCCTTCGGTGGAGGGGCGACGGCCGACGCGTTCTTCGTCGCCTTCCGCATCCCCAACATGGCCAGGGAACTCCTGGGCGAGGGCGCCCTCTCCGCGGCGTTCATCCCGGTCTTCACGGAGACGCTCGCCAAACGGGGCCGTCCCGCCGCAGTGCAGATGGCCGCCCGGGCCTTCTGGGCCGTCGCGCTGATCCTCGTCGTCGTCTGCATGCTCGGCATCTGGGCGGCGCCGATCCTGGTCCGCCTCATCGCGCCCGGATTCGGGGATGAGCCGGAGAAGCTCCAGCTCACCATTACCCTCACCCGGATGATGGTCCCCTACCTCTTCTTCATCGGGCTGACGGCGCTCATGATGGGGACCCTCAACTCCCTGGGCCACTTCGCCGCGCCGGCCCTGTCACCGGCCCTCCTGAACATCGCCATGATCCTCAGTCTTCTCTGGATCGCCCCGCAGCTTGACGAGCCCATCACCGCCCTCGCCTACGGCGTCCTGGCGGGCGGCGTGCTGCAACTGCTCTCTCAATTGCCTCCCGCCACCAGCAGGGGGGTCACCCTGACCCGACCGGGCGGGTGGAAGGACCCGGCCCTCGCCCGCATCGGCCGGCTGATGGCTCCGGGCGTCGCCGGCCTGGCCATCACCCAGCTCAATGTGTTCATCACGACCCTGCTCGCGTCGTTCCTCGTCGAGGGGTCGGTCTCCCATCTCTACTACGCTTTTCGGCTGGTCCATCTGCCGATCGGCCTGATCGGGGTCGCACTGGCCACAGCCGTCTTCCCGGCGATGGCGGGTGCGGTCCAACGATCCCCGAACGATCTCAAGGCGACACTCTTCTTCGCCCTGCGTCTCTCGCTCTTCCTGACGATGCCGGCCCTGCTCGGGCTCGTCATCTTCCGCCACGCCTTCATCCTCCTCCTCTTTGAGCGGGGTGCCTTCACGCGCGTGACGACGCTCGCCACGGCCCAGGCGCTGCTCGGCTACTGCCTCGGGCTGGGCTTCTTTGTGGCCAACCGGGTGCTGGTGCCGGCCTTTCACGCGTTCCAGGATACGGTCACCCCCGTGAAGGCCGGCGCCATCGCCGTGGGGAGCAATATCGCCTTCAGCCTCGTCCTGATGGGGCCGCTCCAGGCGGCCGGGCTCGCCCTCGCCACCTCCCTCGCATCCGCCGTCAACTTTTCCCTCCTCGCCCGCCTCCTGCGCACGCACCTCGGGCCCCTCCCCTGGCAAAGCCTGGCCACGCCACTGAAAAAGACGGCCCTCGCCGGGCTGTGCATGGCCGGGACCCTCCTCCTCTTCGAGGCCGTACTCCCCCCCATTGAGGGGCAGGCGGTCTCCCTGGGCCTGGTCCGCGTGGCCGCCGAACTGGGCGCCGGCACGGCGGTCTTTTGGGGCGCGGCCGCACTCCTGGGATGCGAGGAGGTCCACGTGGTCCGGGGTTTCTTCCGTAAGGCCGCAAGTTAAAACAGATTTTTATTGACAGGCATAGGCGAGGCAAAGTATCGTTCTGACTACTTTTTGTTCCGCTTTTGCCTTCCAAATGACGGCATCACAGCGGCGCTCGGTCGGCGTTATCGAACGCGCGACGGGCAAGTATCGTCTGACTCTGCACGCGGGGGGGAGATCTATGAGTATGGCGGCAGGAAGTCCCGGCCTGGAGAAGACTGTCGGAAACTACGCCTTGATCGAGACCTTGCGCCAGTGGGGCATTACCCATTACAGCGGCGTCAACGGCGGGGGCGTCATCCATGTGACCAAGTACCTGGAGCCCCTCACCGCGATGTCACAGATCGCGGACGGCGTCCCGCGGTTTCTGACGATGGGGGAATATGCGTCGGGGTTCATGCCGCTGGGCCACTACCTCGCCTCCGGACGCGTCGCCGGCTCGATCACCACGACGGGCGCGGCGACGAAGCTCGGCTCGAGCGGCATCACGGAGGCCAAGCTGCACAACCTTCCGGCCCTCTTCATCATGGCCCTGAATTCCACCGGGTCCATCGGCAAGTCCCCCCTCCAGGACGTGTCCCACTACGGCATGAACATCGTCCCGCAGCTCCAGGCGGAATTGGGCGAGGGCTGTATCGTCATCGACAACATCAACCGGCTCGAGCGGGACCTCGCCAAGGCCCAGCGCATCCTCCACGATAGCCGTCCCGTCGCCATCGCGTTCTACCCGGACATCATTTCCCGCGAAATCGAGGTGCATGTGCCGAAGGCGGACCCGCCGCGGACCCTCAACCGGAAGGATGTCGACGCCTTTGTCGAGCGGTTTCCGGCCATGGCCAAGGGGCGCCGGGTCATCATCTACGTGGGCGAAGAGGCCGCCTTCTGCCCGAACATCCAGCAGCTCACGACGGAGCTGTCCACCCTCCTGAAAGCCCCCACCGTCTGGTCCATCAACGGGGCGAACGCCGTTTCCCACAAGAACCCGTACGCGTACGGGTACATCCTCTTCGGGGCCAACGACAAGGCGATGCAGCTGTGGCGGAGCATGACCGCGGAGGACATCCTCATCACCCTCGGATTCTGTTCCGGGGAGTACTCGATCAACCTGGAGAGCTTCCCGGCGAAGTGCACCTGGCACATCGGCGGCTACATCGACGGATACGGCCAGGTGAACGGCGACTGCCGGCACCGGTGCAAGGGCGAATACCGGCAGGTCCGGGGCGACATCGGGCTGGCGCTGGAAGCGATCCTGCCGCGGCTCAAAGCGATGGGCATCGAGAAGGACAGGCCCGAGGTCGAGCGGCCGGAAAACCTGAACTTCCGCGAGGTCTGGCGGGATGTCCGGAAGGACTGCGTGGACTTCATGACTTTCTACGAAGAGCTGCCCAAGCACTGGCAGCCGCACAGCATCGGATTCGACGACGTGTGCGTCTCGTATAAGGACCGTCAGTACGTCACCCAGCGCCCCCATCCGTACATCAAGTTCTGGACGGGCCATCACGGCTCGGCGATGGGAGGCGCCTTCGGGCTCGGCGTAGGCGCCAAGTTGGCCGATCCGACCCTGCACACCTTCCTGTTCTGCGGCGACGGGTGCTGGCGGCTGTTCGGCGGGTGCCTGGCCGACGCGGCCTTCCTGGACCTCAGGCTGTTCATCATCAACAACGGGACGTACGGGATCGTGGACAAGGGCCTCGAGATCATCATCCCGACCGTCGAGAAGGCGCGCTACCATTCCAAGCTCCCGAGCATCGATTTCGTGGCGGCGGCCAAGGCGCACGGCTGGGAGGGCTTTTATCTCAAGCCGGATCTCAGCAACCTCAAGGAGATCATGGACGCCTGCTACACGCCTGCGGGCCGGTCGATCCTGGTGGATGTCCCCGTAGACACCGAGCAGGTGGTCGGTTTGAACGCCCGGCTGCTGAACCTCACGACCCAAGCCTACCTGTAGCCTTGGCACGGCTCACAGGGCGTCAGTCGCGTACGATCATCTCCGGGCCGTGACGCCGGGAGGGCGCGGCCCGCCCGCCGGAGGTCACGCGGCGGCGGGTCTCCTGTGGCCGGCCGGGGCGGGGACGAGCGGCCAGGGAGGGTGGATGGCGTGAAGATGACGGGTGCAGAGATCCTGGTGAAGTGCCTCGTCGAGGAGGGGGTCCGGACGATCTTCGGACATCCCGGGGGGATCATCCTCCACGCCGCGCCCCTCCTGAGCGAGCACCCCGTCAGGATCATCCTGTGCCGCCACGAGCAGGCAGCCACCCATGCCGCCGAGGGATACTACAAGGCCACGGGGCGAACGGGGACGGTCATGGTCGGTTCGGGTCCGGGGGTCACGAATTGCGTGACCGCCATGACCGACGCCCTCGTGGACTCCATGGCCGTCGTGGTGCTGGCCGGGCAGATCCCCGCCGCCGTCATGGGGGGGGAGGCGGGCCACCACGCCGATGTGGTCGGAACCACGAGGGCCTCCACCAAGCACAACTTCCTGGCGCTGCAGACCGCCGATCTCCCGCGCATTCTCAAGGAGGCATATTATATCGCGCGCTCGGGCAGGCCGGGTCCGGTCCTCGTCGATCTGCCGCAGGAGGTGACGACGGGCCGGGCCGAATTCAAGGGGTATCCCGCGTCCGTTTCCATCCGCGGATACAACCCGCAGGTGCTCGGCCACCCGGGGCAGATCAAGCGCGCGGCCGATCTCCTGGCACGGGCCAGGCGACCCGTCGTCTTCGGCGGGGGAGGGATCATCCACGCGGATGCGTCCCGGGAATTCCGGGAGCTCGTTGACCTCACGCAGATCCCCACCACCCTGACGCTGATGGGCTTGGGGGCGCTCCCCACCGAGCACCCGCTCTGGGTGGGGATGCCCGGCATGCACGGGTGCTACTGCGCCAACCAGTGCATGACCGAGTGCGACGTGATGGTTGCCATCGGGTGCCGATTCGACGACCGCGTGACCGGCGCGGCAGCCGACTTCGGGAGCCAGTGCAAGATCGTCCATGTGGATGTCGACCCGACCTCGATCCAGCAACACGTAAAGGTTGATGTCCCCATCGTGGGGGACGTGAAGTCCGTCCTCCGGGAGCTCAACAAGGAGCTGCAGAAGAGCGGGCGCAACTGGACCAAGGACCTCGAGGAATGGTCCGGGCAGATCGAGGCGTGGAAGAAGCAGCGCCCCTTCCGGTACGAGCAGCGGGCCGGCGTGATCAAGCCCCAGTACGCCATTGACATGATCTTTCGTCTGACGGAGGAGTACGATCCCGTTCTCGCCACGGGGGTTGGCCAGCACCAGATGTGGGCGGCCCAGGTGTACCGCGGACGCACGCCCAGACGCTGGCTGACCTCGGGAGGGCTCGCCACGCTGGGGTACGGGGTGCCCGCCGCCCTGGGAGCGCAAGCGGCGTTGCCCGACAGCCTGGTGCTCACCATCGAGGGAGACGGGAGCTGCCAGACCGCGCTGACGGAGCTCTCCACCCTCGTGGAGTACAACCTCCCGGTGAAGGTCTTCATCATCAACAACAAAGGCCTCGGCATGGTTCGGCAGTGGCAGCAGCAGGGTGCCGGCCCCCGCGGGTCGCCGGTGGGGTTCACGCATCACCCTGACTTCGTGAAGATTGCCGAAGGCTACGGCGTCTCGGGGCTGCGGATCGAACGGCCGGAGGAAGTGAAGACGGGAATCGAAAAAGCCATCAACACGCCGGGACCGGTGGTCGTCGACATTGTGGTGGACCCGGAGGAGCGCTGCCACCCCACGGGCCCGGCGGGGGTCCCCGTGCGGGCGGGCGTCGCGGGACCGGCTGCGGGCGGCACAGGGAAATGAAGGAGCACGCGACGACACGGCGGCATATCTTGACCCTGCTGGTCGAGAACCGGGTCGGTGTCCTGGTGCGGATCGCGGGCCTGATCGCCGCCAAAGGGTACAACATCGATAGCGTCTCCGTCGGCGAGACGATGGACACCTCGATCTCTCGCGTCACCCTCGTGGTCCATGGAGACGACTGGGTGATGGAGCAGGTCCTCAAGCAGCTCAATCGGCTGATCGACGTCATCAAAGTGGTGGACCTGACGGAGGAGAATTGCATCGAGCGCGAGATGGTCCTCGTGCGGGTCACCGCGGAACCCCCCCACCGGGCCGAGATCCTCCGGATCGCCGACATCTTCCGGGCCCGGGTCGTGGACCTGACCCATCGGACCTATACCCTGGAGGTCACGGGGGATGAGGATAAGATCCGCGCCATGCTGGAACTCCTCCGTCCCTTCGGGATCAAGGAGCTGGTCCGCACCGGTCAGATCGCCATTGGCAGGGCGAGCAAGGCCGGGCCCGTCAAGCTGCCGCGGGCGGCCGGCAACGGCGAAGAGGTCGAAACGTCCACGGCGGAGGCCACGTAACGGAAAGCGAGGGAACGTCCATGGCCAAGCTCTATTACGATAAGGATGCGGATCTCTCTCTCCTCGAGGGAAAGACTATCGCCGTCATCGGATACGGGAGCCAGGGCCACGCCCACGCCCTGAACTTGCGCGACGCCGGCTTCACGGTCGTCGTGGGCCTCTACCGGGGGTCGAAGTCCTGGGACAAGGCGGCGGGGGAAGGGCTGACGGTCATGCCGGTGGCCGAAGCGGCCTCGGCGGCCCACACCATTATGATCCTCCTTCCCGATCAGCACCAGCGACAGGTCTATGTCGAGGCGATCCAGCCGGGACTCACCCCGGGGAAGACCCTGATGTTCGCCCACGGCTTCAACATCCACTTTCATCAAGTCGTGCCGCCGAAGGATATCGATGTCTCGATGGTGGCCCCCAAGGCTCCGGGCCACATGATGCGGCAGTTGTACACCGAGGGATCTGGAGTCCCCGCCTTGCTGGCCATCCACCAGAACACCTCGGGCAAGGCAAAAGAGACCGCCCTCGCCTACGCCAAGGCCATCGGCTGCACACGGGCCGGCGTGCTGGAGACGACCTTCAAAGAGGAGACCGAGACCGACCTGTTCGGGGAGCAGACCGTCCTGTGCGGGGGCATCACTGCCCTGATCAAGACGGCGTACGAAACGTTGGTGGAGGCCGGCTACCAGCCCGAAGTCGCCTACTTCGAATGCCTCCACGAGGTCAAGTTGATCGTGGATCTCTTCTATCAGGGCGGCCTCGCGTACATGCGCTACTCCGTGAGTGACACGGCGGAGTACGGCGATTACACGCGTGGTCCCCGCGTGATCAACGCGGCGGTTCGCGCAGAAATGAAACGGATCCTGCAGGAGGTGCAGGACGGGACCTTCGCGCGGGAGTGGATCCTCGAGAATCACGCCGGACGCCCCAGCTTCCTGGCGCTCCGCAAGAAGGACGCCGAGCACCCGATCGAGGTTGTCGGAAGGGAGCTCAGGGCGATGATGAGCTGGATCAAGGGAAGGCCCCTGTAGCCTTCCGCTCCTGAGGCGCACCGACTCCGGCTGCAGGATGCCTCCGGATGTCCGGGGGCATTTTCGTTTGGCACGCGCGCACGGAACCCGCGGGGAGGTTGTCTTGATACGGATTTTTTCGCCGTGGTAGATGTCGGTCACCCCTCAGCAGGGGCGGGGAAGGACATGGAGCGGTTCGCGGATGACGGGGGGAATCGCGTCGGCCGGGGACAGGCCGGGAGGGTGAGGCCCGGCAATGCCGTCTTCATGCTCCTGTTCTTCGCCGGAGGGTACCTGGGGGTTCAGGCACTTATTGCCTACGTCAATTATCTGGCACTCGAGGATTTCGCCCGCCTTGTGGCTCGCGATGTCGCCATGGGCTCGAGACAGACCGAGGAGGCGCAGGAGCGGATCCTGAAGAAGGCGCGAGAATGGGACATTCCGGTGCAGGAAAACCACGTGGTGGTGACCGTGGACACTGACAAGGTTCAGGTCACCGTGCGATGGCACCACCCGATCGGCTTCGGGAAGTACTCGGTGTACTTCATACCGCGCACCATTGAGGAGTCAAGGTCGCTCCGTTGAACGATCACAAGACGCAACCCGCGCAGACGCCGTCTGCCGCGACGGTCCCCCGAACGGGGAGCGCCGTCGATGCCCTGCCTCCTTGCGTCGTTCTCCTTGGACCCACCGCGGTGGGGAAGAGTGCCATCGCCGTCGCAGTTGCCGCCGCGGCGGGGGGAGAGATTGTCAGTCTCGACTCCATGCAGGTCTACCGCCACCTGGACATCGGCACGGCAAAGCCGACCGCCGCAGAGCAGCAGGGGATCCCGCACCACCTTCTAAACGTGGTGGATCCGGCGGCCCCCTTCAGCGCGGCCGACTACGCCCGGATCGCCCGTGGCGTGCTCCACGACATCCACGCCCGAGGCCGACTCCCCATCGTGGTGGGCGGCTCGGGCCTCTATCTCCGGGCGCTGCGGGGCGAGATCTTCTCCGGTCCGGGCGAAGTCGCGCCGATCCGGGCGCGTCTCAGGGCGGAGGTCGAACGGAGCGGCGCGGACGCGTTGCACGCCCGCCTCACAGGCCTCGATCCCTGCGTGGCGGCCCGGGTGCATCCCCGAGATACCTTCCGCCTGATTCGTGCCCTGGAGATCATCGAGGTCACCGGCCGGCGCGTCTCGGAACTCTGGGAGGCCCACCGGAAGGAGCTACACCAACCGCCCCTCCTCCTCGTGGGGCTGCGGCGCGAGCGCAGTATGCTGTACCGGCGGATCAACGAGCGGGTGGATCGCATGCTGGCGGTCGGCCTGATGGAGGAGGTAGAACGGCTCCTGAATGCCGGCTATCCTCCGGACATGAAGCCGCTGCGGGGGCACAACTATCGCCACATCGTCGGCGTCCTCCTGGGACGGCTGGACCTCCATGAGGCGGTCAGGCGGACCAAGCAGGAAACCCGTCATTACGCCAAGCGCCAGATGACATGGTTCCGCGCCGCGCAGGATATCGCGTGGGTGGATGTGTCTGATGGCCATGTGGGGGGGGTCATCGGAATCCTGCTGGAGAAGATCCGCGGACTTCAGGAGCGGCATGGAACGGCTTAGCGTTCAGGGAGGAGCCCGGGGGGGCCCTGGAACCGTCGCGATCCCGGGAGACAAATCTATCTCGCATCGCGCGATCATCCTCGGGGCGCTCGCCGAGGGGGTAACCGAGATCTCGGGTTGTCTCCGCTCGGAGGATTGCCAACGGAGCCTGAGTGCCGTCGAGGCGCTCGGAGTGGAAACCGAAGGGTGGGAGCATGAGCCGCTCCGGATCACCGGGAAGGGTCTTCACGGGTTGCGGGAAGCCGCCGATGTCATAGACTGCGGAAATGCCGGCACGACCATCCGGCTGCTGGCAGGCGTCCTCGCGGGCCAATCCTTCCTCTCGGTCCTCACGGGGGATGCCTCCCTCAGGCGGCGGCCCATGGATCGGATCATCCTGCCGCTGAAGCAGATGGGCGCAGCCATCTGGGGGCGTGCCCACGACACGTTCCCCCCGTTGGCGGTGCGGGGGGGACATCTCCGCGGCGTGCAGTATCGGTGTCCGATTCCTTCGGCGCAGGTGAAATCCGCGATCCTCCTCGCCGGTCTGCTTGCCGACGGGCCGACCACCGTCTCCGAACCGGCCCCCTCGCGAGATCACACGGAACGCATGCTCTCAGCGTTTGGGCAAAGCGTCGAGCGCCGGGACCGGGAGGTGACCCTTGTCCCCTCGGGACCCCTGGAGGCGACGCGGATCGCTGTGCCGGGGGACTTCTCGTCGGCCGCGTTCTTCCTCGTGGCCGGCCTGATCCTTCCCGATGCCGACTTCACCCTCACGGGGGTCGGGATCAACCCGACCCGGACCGGTCTCCTCGACGTGCTGCAGGGCATGGGGGGGGACGTCCGGGTCACAACCGCGGAGGAGAGCGCCGGAGAGCGCCGGGCCCATCTCCGGGTCCGGTCGGGGCAGCTCCGCGGGATCACGATCGGGGGAGATCTGATCGCACGTCTCATCGACGAGATTCCTATCCTCGCCGTCGCCGCCGCGTGTGCGGAAGGGCAGACCGTCATCCGGGACGCCGCGGAGCTGCGCGTGAAGGAGTCCGACCGCCTCCGGGCCATTGCGGTCGAGCTCGGCCGCATGGGGGTCCGCCTGGAAGAACTCCCGGATGGTCTCATCATCCATGGCGCCTCCGGACTGCGCGCAGCCCACTGCGACAGCCACGGAGACCACCGCATCGCCATGGCCCTGGCCGTCGCAGGCCTCAAGGCCGAAGGCGTGACCACCATTGCCGACACCGCGTGTATTCGCACCTCCTTCCCTCAGTTCCTCGACACGCTCGACCGCCTGTTTCCCCATGCGGTGAGGCGGGAGCCATGACCCGCCTGCCGAAAGACCTCATCATTGCCATCGACGGCCCGGTCGCCGCGGGGAAGACCACGGTGGCCCGTCTGCTGGCGCAGCGACTCGGGTACCGCCACATCGAGACGGGAGCCATGTACCGGGCGCTGGCCTGGAAGGCCTTGAGAGCAAACGTGGATCTCGGAAATGCGACGTCGCTGGCGGATCTGCTGGCCGAGACGAAGATGGAGCTCCGGCCAACTCGGGAGGGACTTCGGGTGCTCGTGGATGGGGAAGACGTCACCGAAACGCTGCGAGCGCGCGGGATGCAAACCGCCGCCTCAGTCCTGTCGGTCCACGCCGGCGTTCGAGAACAGATGGTCCACAAGCAGCGGGAGCTGGGGGCCCAGGGGGGGGTCGTCATGGACGGCCGGGACATCGGGACGGTGGTGTTCCCCCACGCGCGGGTGAAGTTCTTCCTGACGGCCTCCCTTACGGAGCGGGGCCAACGGCGCCACCAGGAATCCCCTCAGCGCCAGGGGACCCTCGAACAGACACTGGAGGAGGTGGCGAGTCGTGACCGTCGGGACATGGAGCGCCCGATCTCTCCACTGAAGCCGGCTCCGGACGCCATCCACATCGACACGACGGACCTCAGCCCGCAGGAGGTGGTCGATCGGATGGAGGGTGAAATCCATCGCCTTCTGGCGTAGCCGCGGGACATTTCACTTGCATGATTCATGTAAACTCGTTAGACTAAATGGCTTTAAGGGGTGCCAGGAGGCGTGGAGCGTGTGGTATCGGGCACTGCAGACCTTTCTCCCCCCGCTCATGCCGGCCTTCCGCTTCCGGGTCGTCGGAAAGGAAGAAGTCCCGACTACGCAGGGGGTGATCCTGGCTGCCAACCACGTGAGCTACGCTGATCCCGTCTTCATCGGGGTGGCCCTCGTGGAGCGGCAGCTGCACTTTATGGCAAAAGAAGAATTGTTCCGCTTCCCCGTCTTCGGGGCGATCATTCGAGGCCTTCATGCATTTCCCGTCCGGCGGGGCGAGATGGACCGCGCGGCGATCCGGTGGTGTCTCCACCTCCTCGAGAAGGGGGAGATCGTGCTCCTGTTTCCCGAGGGGACGCGCGGGGACGGGGTCGTCCTGAAGGAAGCGGAGAGCGGCGTCGGCCTTCTGGCGGCCCGATCCGGCTGTCCGGTGGTCCCCGTCTATGTCCATGGGACCGACCATGTGCTGCCCCGGGGGAAACGGATTCCTCGGATCCACCCCGTGACCGTGTACTTCGGGCGACCGGTTCGGCTGGAGGCCGGGACCTTCCACAAGGCCTCCCGCTGGGCCTACCGCCGCTTGACCGAGCAGGTCATGGAAGGCATCGCTGAGCTCAAGGGCCGGGCCCAGGCTTCGGAGCTATCAGTGGTTCGTGGGTAAACGATCTTTCACCGGGAGGTGCGACCAGGCATGAGCATCAAAGGGACGCGAGGACAGAACCGAGGGAAGGGAGCGGAGCAGGGAGTCTCCGAAGCCGTGGAGGAACGGGAATCGACCCTGAGCATGCAGGAGATCTACGACCGGACGTTCAAAGACATCCTCGAAGGGGAAATCGTCAAAGGGAAGGTCGTGGAAATCGACGCCGACGCCGTCATCGTGGACATCGGCTACAAGTCGGAGGGGAGCATCGCGGCCAGGGAGTTTTTGAATCCCCAGGGACAGATGACGCTCCAGGTCGGCGATACCGTCGACGTGTATTTGGAATCCAAGGAGGATAACGAAGGCCTCATCGTCTTGAGTCGCGAGAAGGCGGAGAAGATCAAGGTGTGGGACGAGATCAGCAAGGTGTACGAGAAGGGGGGCGTGATCCAGGCGACGATCGTCGGGAAGACCAAGGGCGGACTCATCGTGGACATCGGCGTCCGCGCTTTCCTCCCCGGATCCCAGGTGGACCTGCGCCCGGTACGGGATCTCGACAAGGTCATCGGCAAGACCTTTCCCATGAAGATCATCAAGCTGAACCAGCGACGGGGCAACATCGTCCTGTCGCGGCGAGAGGTGCTCGAGGAAGAGCGGAAGGGCTTAAAGGAAAAAACCCTCGCCACGCTGGAGGAAGGCAAGGTCCTCAAGGGGAAGATCAAGAATATCACCGAGTACGGCGCTTTCATCGATCTGGGCGGTCTCGACGGCCTCTTGCATATCACCGACATGTCGTGGGGGCGGATCGGGCACCCGTCGGAACTCTTTTCGGTGGGGGACGAGATCGAGGTGGCGGTCCTCAAATTCGACCGACAGACGGAACGGGTCTCCCTGGGCTACAAGCAGCGGCTCTCCGATCCGTGGAAGAACGTCGCGCAGAAATTCCCCCAGGGGACCAGGGTGAGAGGCAAGGTGGTATCGATCACCGATTACGGGGCGTTCGTGGAGCTCGAGCCGGGAGCGGAAGGCCTCGTCCACATTTCGGAGATGTCCTGGACCCAACGGGTCAAGCATCCCTCCAAGGTCGTGAACGTGGGGGATGTCGTCGAAGTGGTGGTATTGGACATCGACCAGTCGGCGCGGCGCATCTCCCTCGGGATGAAGCAGGCAGAGCCGAACCCCTGGGACGCTTTGGAGCAACGATATCCGGTCGGGACGCGCGTCGAGGGCAAGGTGCGCAACCTGGTCGACTTCGGAGCCTTCGTGGAGCTGGAGGACGGGATCGACGGGCTCATCCACATCTCCGACATGTCGTGGACCAAACGGGTGAAGCATCCCTCGGAGATCCTGAAGAAGGGCGACCGCGTGGAGGCCATCGTGCTCCATGTCGATCGGGCAGCCCGCCGCATCTCGCTGGGGCTCAAGCAAACGCATCCCGATCCCTGGAAGACGGTCGTCCCGGAACGGTACCGGGTCGGGATGGATGTCACCGGCAAGGTGGTGCGGATCACCGACTTCGGAGCCTTCGTGGAGCTCCCGGATGGCATTGAGGGGCTGCTCCATGTCTCTGAACTGTCCGAGGGACGTGTGAACAAGCCGGAGGACGTGATCAAGGTCGGCGAGGAGCTGACCCTCAAGATCATCAAACTCGATACGGATGAGCGGAAATTGGGCTTGAGTCTTCGGGCGGTCCAGGGGGCCCTACGGGAACAGGGAGGGGAGGGGTGACCATGGCTGGAGACCGACGACGGTCCTTCGTGCGCGCTGCGCTGGTGGCCGGCGGCATTGGATTCTTCCTCCTGTTCCTCATCTTCGGCGTCGCCTTCCTGCTCGGCAGCTGGGATCAGTTCGGCGGCCCCAAGGTAGCCCTGCTCGAGGTGGACGGGGTCATCACCGATTCCGACGACGTCATCGCACAGATCCAACAGCATATCGAGAACCGCACCGTCCAGGCGTTCGTCATCCGCATCAACAGCCCGGGAGGGGGGGTGGCGGCCTCGCAAGAGATCTATGAGGAGATCAAGAAGATCCGCGAGGTCCATGCCAAGCCGGTCGTCGCCTCGCTGTCATCCGTGGGCGCCTCGGGAGGCTACTATATCGCTGCTGCCGCCGACAAAATCGTTGCCAACCCCGGGAGCATCACCGGCAGCATCGGGGTGATCATGCAGATCCCCAACCTTTCCGATTTACTGGAGAAGGTCGGGGTGCGATCGGTGGTCATCAAGAGCGGCCCGTACAAGGACATGGCGTCGGCAACGCGCGACCTGACCGTTCAGGAGCACCAGCTCCTGCAGCGGCTGATCGACGACATCCACGACCAGTTCATCCAGGCGGTGGTGGAGGGGCGTCAACTCTCCCGGGAGCAGGTCGAGAAGGTGGCGGACGGGCGCATCCTGACCGGACGCCAGGCGCTGGATTTAGGTCTGGTGGACCAACTCGGCAACCTCCAGGACGCCATCGACACGGCGGCCCAGCTGGGTGGCATTCCCGGGAAGCCGCAGATCGTCCAGGTCACAGAGCGTGAATTTTCCCTCCTCCGCTTTCTGCTGGGACGCAATGCCACGGCGTGGGGCCGGAAGCTTCTCGGAGGGGAGGGAGGGCGATATTCCGTGGACTACCTGTGGCAGTGGTAACACGGGATGCAGGGGGGAGGGGAGCCATGACCAAGGCGGACCTGGTCGAGAAGATCGCTGCGACGGTCAATCTGACGAAGAAGGAGACCGAGGTGGTCATCGACACCATCTTCGACGGCATCGCCAAGGCGTTGGCGTCGAGCCAAGACGGCAAAGTGGAGCTGCGCGGCTTCGGGAGCTTTCGGGTGCGGCGGCGTGGGGGGCGGCAGGGCCGCAACCCGCAGACCGGGAGCGCCGTCAACGTCCCTCCCAAGAAGGTTCCGTATTTCAAGCCGGGAAAGGAGCTGAAGGCCCTCATCGACAGATAGCCGCCATTGCCGCGAGGACCGGTGGCCCCTTGAGTCCTGTCGGTTCGGCCAAGATGCCATGGCAGAGGTGAAGCGCCCAAGGACGAAAGAGGCCACTGCGCCCCGCTTCATCGAGGGACGGCCCGAAGAAATTCAGGAACTCTTTGGTTCTCCACCCCCGACCCTACCGGAGGCTCCCGATTCCACCGGGGACCAACCGGTCTTCCTCGTCCAGCTCCACCCCCGCCTCCAACCAGCCGTTTTGAGCTTTCTCGAGGCCACGTCCCGTTCCCTGGTGGAGGATGCCGGCGAGGCGCGCGAGTCGCAGCAGACCGAGTGGGCTTACTTCCAGCTTTTGCTCCAGATCACGACCAACATCATTGAAAACGAGCGCCGGTCCGGACTCCTGAATCTCTTCTGGCTCGCGCATTCCCGCGAGGTGGCGACCACGATCCACGAGTACTTCAATCGGGTGATGCCCGGCCACATCAAATACCAGATGCACCCGCTCGTGCGCGGATTCTACCGGCTCCTGCATCGATCCACCTGGCACCACTTCACGAGCAGATCGCCGCACACGTTGGAATACAACCTCGGGAGTCCGTTTAACCACCGCCTCATTGAGAGCCTGTTTGAGGATCAACTGCCCCTGACCGAGCCGGACGTGCCGCGCCTGAACCTGGAAGCGGTGCTGATTCCGCAGAACCGACGGTTCCGGATCAGTGCCGATGAGTACCGAGATCTCCGCACCATCCTCCGGGACCGCATCCGCCAGGGCATCAGCAAGCAGGAGCATTTGCTCCTGGATCTCATTCGGACCCATCTCCCCACGCTGGAGCCCACCGCGTACGATCAGGAAGCCGCGCAGCTGAAGATGATGTTTCATCCTGTGATTGTGATGAATCTCCTCACGGATTACGACGAGATGGTGGGGCGGCTTACCGCCTCGCAGACGTTGAAGATGGGTCGGGACCGCCGAGGCGGGTGGCAGCATCTTTTTCGCGATTACCTCGATCTCATCCAGGCCGTCCGCCGCTCTGAGGTCGTCCATCGCCTCCGCAGCGACATCACCCTGATGCCCCCGGGGACGGTGGAGGTCCAGTCGAAAGACCACTTCGCCGAAGGACGCCTCTACCGGTTCTCCGAATCCACCGAGGTCCTTCAGAGCGCGCGAAAGGTCACCATCCTCTTCGCCGACCTCCGCGGGTTCACCGCGGCCTCCGAGGGGGGAATCTCCGAGGGCGAGCTGACGCGGTCCCTCTACGCCGCCTTCGACCCGGTGGCCGGCATCGTCAAGCGCTTCAGGGGACAGATCGACAAATTCACCGGCGACGGGGTCATGATCACCTTTGGCACCACTCAGGCGAGCCTCGAGGACGAAATGAACGCCCTGCGCACCGCCGTCACCATCCAGGCCGTGGTCAAGGATCTCCAGAAACAGAGGCGGATGTCCTACCGGATGGGGATCGGCCTGCACACGGGCCGTGCCCAGATCAGCCGCTTTCTCCGCGATGAAAAATCGGTCGAGACTACCGTGATCGGCCGCCACGTCAACATCGCCAGTCGTGTCACCGGTACGGGGAGCCGTCCCTGGGAACGCGAGGACGAGACTACGACACAGAGTGCGCAGGCTGACCACGACGTCTGGATCGACCAGCACGGGGTCCTCTACAATTGGGGGATCGCCGCAACCCAGGAGCATGTCGAGGTGCTCCGGCGGAGCATCCCCTGGGAAGTGGAGGAGGGAAAAAGGGGCACGCGATACACGTACTTCGATCCTGAATTGCAAAAAAAAATCTTGATTGAGTATGTAGGGGATGCTAAGTTGAAAGGCGTCGAACGGGCGCAACCGATCTATCGGGTGGTCGTCACTTGACGGTGCCGAAAGGCCGATGATACAATGACTGTGACCTTGTGGGCGCCTTGGAGGATGCAGTATATCGCGGGGCCGAAGTCTGACGGATGCATCTTCTGCGGGAAGGCGAAAGAGGGCGCGGATGCCAGGAATCTGATCCTCGCGAGGGGTTCATTCACCTACGTCCTCTTGAACATCTATCCGTATAATTTGGGTCACCTGATGATCGCCCCATACCGCCACGTGGACAGCCTGGGGAAGCTTTCTCCAGAGGAGCGGGGCGAGATGATGGCTTGGGCATCCAGGAGCGAGCGGGCACTGCGCGAGGCGTTTCTCGCCGAGGGGTTTAACATCGGCGTCAATATCGGGAAGGTTGCGGGTGCGGGAATCGATGACCACGTGCATATGCACGTGGTCCCGCGGTGGGGTGGCGATACGAACTTCATGCCGGTCCTGGGCGAGACCAAAGTGATTCCGGAGCACCTGGAGGAGACCTATGCCAAACTCTTGCCCTATTATCGGGAGAGTTGAGGGAAGGAGAGGATGGCAGTGCTGATCCGGATGACCGTCCGAGGCATCGCCCTCGATCCAATCACCAACATGCCCATTATCATCCTCAAGGATTTGGAGGAGAAGCGGGCGCTCCCGATTTGGGTCGGCATCTTTGAGGCCAACGCGATCGCCCTGGAGCTGGAAAAGATCGCCACGCCGCGGCCGATGACCCATGATCTCATCAAGAACATCCTGGACGGGCTCGGGGCAACCGTCCAGCAGATCGTGGTGAACGACCTCAAGGACAATACCTTCTTCGCGGTGATCGAAGTTAGCTACAACGGGAACACCGTGAATATCGACGCCCGTCCGTCGGATGCCATCGCCTTGGCGCTCCGCGTCAACGCCCCGATCCTCGTGACCGAAAAGGTCGTCTCCAAGGCGAAGAGCATGGACATCGCCGAGGAGAAAGAGGAGACCGATCGCTGGAAGGAGTGGCTGGAGAATCTCAAACCCGAGGACTTCGGCAAGTACAAGATGTAACGCGTCCTGTCCTGCAGAAGCCCAGAGCAGACTTCGGGGCCGCCGTTGGCGGCCATTCTTATTCCCGGAAAGGGAAAAGGGGGTCGGGGAGGCCTTAGTGAGGTAGGTTGTGGGTGTTCGGAGGTAGTTGCATCGTCGGATAAGAAGTCTTATGTCAACTAGTTTCCTAGCTGACATAAGACTGCTCAAGTTAGGAGCTAAATGGACATAAGACTACCCAGGTTAGTACCCTAGGTGGCATAAGACTGGTCAGGATGGCAGCCTAGCGGACATAAGACAAGGCAGGAGCCTCGAGCCTACGTAAGCCCCTAGCGGGCGAGCAAGGCGGCCAGTTCATCCGCGCGGCGGGCCAAGGGGGTCCCGGGATACTCCTCGGCGATCCGCCGGTACGTCTCCAGCGCCTCAACCCCCCGGCCATTTTTCGCCAGCGACCGCCCGAGCCCCATCAGGGCCTCAGCGCGAAGATGGCTCTCTCGATGCCGCTCGGCCACCGTCCGAAAGACCGCAGCCGCCTCCTCGACCCGTCCCAAGCCCTCCAGTGCGTAGGCCCTGCCGAGCCCCGCAAGGACCGTACTCGCACCGCTGGGATACGTCCCGAGGTACTCCTGGTAGGCCTGCAGTGCCTTTTCGTATTCACCCTGGTGGTAGTAGATGTTTCCCGTCTGCAGCACGGACTGCTCCGCCGCCTGCGAACCCGGGTACTCCTGCCGCAGGCGCACCAGACGCTCGAGCGCCTCTTGCAGCCCCCCGGTCCCCTTTCCCGGTGGCAGCTGTGCCCCTCCCGAGGGATCGACCTCCTTCTCCAGGGAGGCCAGCGCCTCGGCCAGGAGCATCTGTGCGGCCATTTCACGTCCCTCCTTCCACGTCGCGTACCCCCACCAGCCCGCAATCCCCACGAGGACGGCGGCGGTGTAGAGGCCAAGGGTGCGCCGCATCTCATAGAGGCGCTTGGCCAGATCCTGCGGGTACAGTCGCGTGGTCGGCATGGGACCCCTCACGTGCGAGGCTGGTGGGCCTGGCAGGACTCGAACCTGCGGCACGAGGTTTAGGAAACCTCTGCTCTATCCGCCTGAGCTACAGGCCCGTTTGAGTAATTCTGCACGCTTACTGGCTGCGAGTCAACCGCCATCGGTGCCGACGTGCCCGAAAACGTGCCCGTCAGAGTTCGGCGCCCCGGAGCGATTGCCACCGGGTGGCCCGGTAGAACCGGAACAGGTCCTCTGCGGCCTCCTCGTATCGGATCCAGTCGGTCGGCACGCCGGAGAATGGGCTGCCCCATCGCTACCCTGCCCTCGCGGGCCTTAAGGAACGTCCTGGCCTCG
>DASRUH010000166.1:0-4544 GCA_035655535.1 Methylomirabilis sp. (SeqCode) | reverse complement strand
GTGCCAGCTGCGTTCCTGTAAGTCCTCGTCAGGTCGGCGCTCGCAGGCATGCGGCGACACCCACTCGCGTCCGGCCACAACTGCACTCGACGCCTCGAAGCTGTATCAAGAATCGCACATCGCTGTCGGGAAATCGGACATCGCGTGCGCGACATTGAAGCGCCACGACGACATGGCGTGTGATTGCCCAAAACGCTTTGCTGCTGCTCGTGGAGCCGGCGGTCGGGGTTGAACCGACGACCTGCTGATTACGAATCAGCTGCTCTGCCACTGAGCTACGCCGGCCAAGCGATGGGACAAATTCTAGGCTCGTCATCAGGCTGAGTCAAGGGAGCCGCCAAGCAGGAGTCGCTCTGGAGGCAAGAGATCGCCGACCACACCCATCAGCTCCTCGCCAGGCGCGGCTTGGCGACGTATCGGCGTTCTCCCTCCACGATCCACCGAGGCTCCGGGGGCGGACGGCCGGCGAGTCGCGCTCGGGACCTGTCGCAGGCGGAGACATGCGCCTTGACCAGCGCCACCCGGAGGAAGAGATGCGGACGGATCCGGACCGCCTCCACCCCAGCTTCATTCACCATGAAGGAGAGCTCCGGCGGCGTGTAGGCCCGCCGGATCGAGAGAGGCCCGTCGTGGCGGCCGAGACGGCCCCGACAGAAGAGGTGCATGGCGAGCCAGGTCAGCAGGTACGCATGCCAGCTCCGCACGAGATCATTTACGATGAACCCCCAACGCCCGATCCGGTCCAGGGCGCGGAGCAGCGTGACCCCCTCCGGATACGTGAAGTGATGCAGCGCCAGCGAGCAGAGGACGATGTCGAAACTCCGGGGCGGATAGGGGAGGGCCAGCGCATCCCCGAGCTTCACGGTGATCTCCGGGTAGTCCCGGAGCCGCTCTGCCGCAGCCCGCACGACCTGCGGATTCTTATCGATCCCCACGATCCGGACCGGATGCCCCCGGCGCCTGGCCCACCGGACAACCGCCGCAGGGATATCGGCGCCGCCGGTCGCCACATCGAGGATCCGAATCTCTCCGGACCCTGCGCGCCGAAGCAACGGGACGAGATGCCGGAGGATGAGCCGGGTCCCGCCGAACCATCGATTCAGCCGCTCGAGGTCCTCGAGGTTTGCGGCCAGCTCATCCAGGGCGACACCGGGCTCGTCGATGAGCTCGGACACCCCTTCGACCCGCGGCAGCGACAGCCTCACCATCGGAGGAGGAACCCCTCCGCGGCGAATCCGGGCCCCAGCGCGGCCAGGAGACCCCAGTCGCCCGGACGCGGCTCCTCCGAGCGGAGCACGGCGTCCAGCACGAAGAGGACGGTGGCCGAGGACATGTTGCCGAAATTACGCAGCACCTCACGAGAGAACCGGAGATCCTGGTCGGTCAGGTCCAGCAGGTCCTTCGCCTTCTCGATCACCCGCCGGCCCGCGGAATGGAGAACCCAGAACCGGACGTCGGCTCGCTTGAGGCCGTGATCCAAAAGCATCGCCTCGCTGAGCTCTTTGAGCATCCCGGCGGCGATGTGCCGGATCTCCTTGGAGAGCAGGATGCGCGGCCGCCCGCCGGGATAGGTAAAGCCCATGAGATCGAGATACTCCGGCCGGAGCAGCGTGCGATGATCGACGAGGGCCACGCCATCCCCTGTCCCGGCGACCAGCACGGCCGCCGCGCCATCGGCGAAGATCGCATTCGCCACCGCCGTCTCCAGCGCGTCGTCCAGGTAGTACGTCGCCGAGCAGATCTCCGCCGCCACCACGAGCGCGCGCGCCGTGGGGTGGGCCGTGACGTACGTGGCGGCCTGCTGCAGCGCTACGACGCCCGACGCGCACCCCGTGTCGCCCACATGAACCCGCCGAACGTCCTGCCGCATCCCGAGGGCCCGGATGAACCGCGTATCCAGGCTCGGGCAGAGACGACCGGTACAGGTCGTCGTCGCCAGAAAATCGACCTGCCGGGGGCTGAGTCCCTGTGGCCCAAGACAGGCCCGGATCGCCCGGCACCCCAGGTCGAGGCTCCCCTGCTCGAACCGGGTATTGAGCTGGTCCACGGTCTCATCGGGCGTAAAACTTTCCCGGTCGAGATACAGATGCCGGTGACGGATCCCGCTCCGGAGAAAGAAGCCCTGACGCACTGGATCGGCGTACCCGGTCCAGCGCAGGATTTCATCCTGCGTGAACCGTGGCGTCGGCAGTGCGGTCCCGACCCCGACAATTCGGGGGATCGTCTCCTCGCGACGTCCCATCACCCCTCCACGGAGCGGAACGAGAGACTCCGACCCCAAAGAAGCCTCTCGTTTCTCGCGGCATTCCGGGAAAAATGCGGTGGGTCCCCCGCTTTTGCGAAGGAAAGATCACGAGAGAAAAGGACTACTGGCGCCGGAGGGTGTGGAAAAAATCCCGGCTGCCGGCAGAGTCAGCAGAGGCCTCCACGAGATTTTTGCTTGCCTCGGGGGGCATATCGACGGAGCGGAAGTCACCGGCCGGCTCCAGGCCCTGCGGCCACTGGCGTACCTGCTCGACCGTATCGGTCGGTGGGCCGATCGTCTGCCCCTCCTGCTTCGTCCCACAACTCATCAGCAACCCGCCGAGGACGAGAATCACTCCTCGCCAGACTCCTGTGCGGTTCCCCATCGACACCACACCCCCTTCTCCTCGGCTCTGGCGTCCCATCGTGATCAAGAGAGGATTTCGTTGAACACCAGGTCAGAACTGGCGGTGCTACTGGAGGACTCGCGCAAAGGATAATCGGAGACGGTCACCTTGTCAAGGGACGCGCCCTGCACTTCACGCGAGCACGAGACCGATAGACGACCTCCGAACACCCCTTCACCGGCCGGATCGCGCCTCGAGATCCGCGATGCGGCGTCGCAAGGCGACCACTTCGTCCAGCAGCTCCGGCAGTCTCGCCATGGCGGCGAACTGTTGTTTGCTCTTGCGTACGGGTCGGGCCGGAGAGCCCCACACGACTTCCCCCTCCCGAAGCCGCTTGCCCGGCGCAACCCCGGACTGCGCGCCTACCATCACCCGATCGCCCAGCGTCACATGGTCGGCGATGCCGACCTGGCCGCCCAGGATACATCCCTTTCCGATGACGGTGCTCCCGCCAATGCCGACCTGCGCCGACAGCGCCGATCCGTCGCCCAGGATCACGTTGTGGCCGATCTGGACCAGGTTGTCGATCTTCGCCCCGCGCCGGATCACGGTTCGGCCTAACGTCGCCCGGTCGATGCAGGCATTGGCTCCAATCTCCACATCGTCCTCAATGACCACGATCCCCACCTGCGGAATCTTGAGCTGTTCCCCCCCGTCGACGGCATAGCCGAACCCGTCGGAGCCCAGGACCGCCCCCGCGTGAACGACCACCCGCTTGCCGACGCACGTTCCCTCGTAGAGCGTGACCTGACCGTGGAGGACGGTGTCTTCGCCGATGACGCACCCATCCGCGATCACACAGCCCGGGCCGATGACCACCCGATCACTAATCCTCACCCGACTGCCGACGGCCACGAAGGGACCGATAACGACCTCGTGGCCCAGCTCGATCCCCTCCCCCATCGCCGCAGAGGGATGGATGCCCGCCGGTGCCTTCTTGTGGGGGTGATACAGCCCCAGCACTCGCGCAAAAGCCGCCTTGGGATTGGCGACCAGGATCACACACTTCAGGGACGGCCGGGCCCACTGTCCGGTGAGGACGCACGAGGCGGATGACGCCTCGGCACGAGAGAAGTAGCCGGGGCTCTCCGCAAGGACGAGGCTCCCTTCCCGGGCCTCCTCGATTGCGGTCACCCCTCGGATCATGATCGTCCCGTCCCCGACAACCTCTCCTCGGACCAGCCGTGCGATCTCATCCACCCTGTAGACCATGACGTCCTCCCATTCCCTTCTCCTGATCGGTATCGCCGCTCCCGAACTGCCCTGCTCTCGCAGGGCCGCGCGCGCCCGACCGCCATGCTCTCACCGGTCCTGAAATACGAAGGCGCTGGTCGCTCCCTCCACCGCGATGACGAGGTGCAGGGGATACGAGAGCGGTCTCCCGGCCGGATGATAGAAATAGACGTACCCGGTGACACCGTCGCCCGGCGCGAGGGTCACCTCTTTTAACAACACGCCCAGGGTGACCTCCGACCCCTTGTCGAGGATGAAACCGGGCGCATCCCGCTGCGGACGGACGAAGGCCTCCTCCACGAGCTTCGCCACCTCGACCACCAGCGCCTCCTGCTGGGCGGCGGTCACGGGGGGGGCCGCATAGGCGCGCTCCCCCAGCGTCAGCTCCGCGGACGGGAAGGGAGGAATCGCTTCGCGATCGGGAGCGGGGGAGAGCCCGCGCAGTTTGGCGTCGTAGTACCCAGGCAACCATCGCTCGGAAATGCGGAGGAGGAGCCTCCGACCCGCATCGGCCAAATGCACCTGGGCAGGCCCGACGGCGAGCTGCGCGGGCGTCCGATTTTTGAGCGACACGCGCGTCAGCAGGATCCGGTCCTCCCGGCCCGCGACGAGGACCTCTTGCAGGGCGACATCCACGCCCGTCGCGGCACCCGACGCCGG
>DASRUH010000165.1:0-3028 GCA_035655535.1 Methylomirabilis sp. (SeqCode) | reverse complement strand
CCCGGCTGCTGCAGGTTCACGGCCCGCCACTCGTGCGAGCGGTGCGGGATGCGATGCCGGATCGGGCGGTCGTGTGCTGGGCCGAGACTGCCGATGAGGCCACGGCGCTGCTCGAGGCCGGGATCGCGGGCCTCACGATCCCCGCCTCCCTCCCGGATGGGACCCTCAAAGCAATCATCGCCGTGGGCCGGAGGGCCGGGCGGAGGGTCCTGCTGGACCTCAAGGGGGGGGCGGAGCCAGAACGCGTGATGGCCCTCAAGCCGGATTGCGTGAAAGTCCCGGTCGAGGTGAACGTGCGGGAGGTGCTGGGAGGACTGCGGCCCCTCGACCTGCCGGTCGCGTTCAGCGGGGACTGGAGCGTGGCCCAGGTGCCGTGGCTCCTCGTCTACCGCCCGGTCGCCCTGGTCGCCGGACCCGTGGTTGCGACCGCTCCCGAGCCGAGACGGATCCTCGAGGCCGTCCGTGCCCGGATGGCGATTACGCCGACGATGAGCCGTTTCTACTAGGAATCAGCCGTCAGCCGTCCGCTGTCAGCAGTTCGCAATGGAGCAATCAGTTCGAATAATTCCGTGCTGACAGCCGACTGCCGACAGCTGGTGTGGAGCTGCCCGGTGCGCTGGGTGAAGTTGGACGAGGTCAGGCGGTTCTCCTCCGAGAAAATGGTCAAGGCCGGTCTCTTCGAGACCGATCGTTTCTTCTGCGATCTCTACTGTTGTGAGCCGGGACAGGCGCAGAAGCCGCATGTCCATCCCGATGCGGACAAGGTGTACGTGGTCTTGGAGGGCCGCGGCACATTCCGTGTGGGGGACGAGGAACGAGACCTCGGGACGCAGATCGCCGTCCTGGCGCCTGCCGGGCTCGAGCATGGGGTCGTGAATCCCGGCCCCGGCCGGCTGATCCTCTTCGTCTTCATGGCTCCAAAGCCCAAGCATTGAGGATCCAGTGCCCCGTGGCGTCCCGTGTCCCACGGCGGTCGCGCACTCGCTCTCCTCAGCCTCGTCCCTCCGGGACGGTCGTCTTGCGAGGACGCGGAACTTGTGGTAGACGAGGCAGCATGCGCGCATCCGGAGAATCCGGTGGGGGGCAGATCATGCTGACGGCGGGCGATCCGGCACCCGACGTCATTCTGGAAGCGACGGGCGGGCAGCAGGTGCGTCTCAGCGAATTTCGCGGGAGATGCAACGTGCTGCTGGCTTTCTACCGGCTCGACTGGACGTCCACCTGAACGCAAGAGGTCCAGACCCTCCAGGAGCGCCTGGCGGACCTGGAGCGGATGAACACCCAGGTGCTGGGTGTCAGCGTGGACAGCGTCCCCTGCCACGAGGCATGGGCGAGCGCCCTGGGGGGTCTGAGCTTTCCTCTGCTCAGCGACATTCACCGCCACGCGTGTCAGGCCTACGGGATTTTCATCCCGGATGGCAACATCGCCGAGCGGGCAATCTTCCTTATCGACCGCGAGGGGATCATTCGATTCTCGCGGGTCTATGGACGGAGGGAGCTCCCCGATCTCGATGAGATCCTGGCCCGGCTTGACCGGCCGGGATCTGAGCGCCCGTAGGCCACGACGGTCCGATCCGGGAGGGGGACGTTGACGGTCCTTGTCGTCCATTACCACGAAATCGCGCTCAAGGCTCGGAACCGGCCGGCCTTTGTGAACCAGCTCGTGCGCAACCTCAAGCGGGCCACGGGCGATCTGCCGGTCCATCGGATCCGAAAGCTGCCCGGGCGGATCCTGCTCGAGCTGGCCGCCGAGGACGCGGCTGCGGCGGTCGCGGATCGTGTGCGGCAGGTCTTCGGCGTGGCCAACTGCTGTCCGGCCTATCGGTCGGCCTTGAATCTTGAGGCCCTGCAGGCGACGGCCGAGCGGGCCCTCGCGGGACGGACCTTCGCGCGCTTCCGGGTGACCGCGCGCCGCGCCTTCAAGGCCTTTCCCCTCACTTCGCCCCAGGTGAACGAGACGCTCGGGACCTTCATCCTGCAGCGGTTTCCGGCCCGCGTCGATCTGAAGAACCCCGAGGTGACCCTTTACGTCGAGATTCTGCCCGCGGAGGCCTTCGTCTACCTGGACAAACTTCCGGGTCCCGGGGGGCTTCCCGTCGGAGTCTCCGGCCGCGTTCTCGCCCTCGTCTCCGGCGGGATCGACTCTCCGGTCGCCGCCTTACGCATGATGCGCCGGGGGTGCGTCGTGAGCTTCGTCCACTTCCACGGGGCCCCCTTCCTCGATCGCCGGACCCAGGAGAAGGTCCGCGAGATCGTGAAACTCCTCACCCGCTTTCAGTACGCGTCGCATCTCATCCTGATCCCGTTCGGCGAGGTGCAGCAGGAGGTGGTGGTGAACACCCCGGCGCCCTACCGGGTCATCCTCTACCGCCGCCTGATGGCGCGGATTGCGGAGCACCTGGCGGGTCTCGAGGGGGCCGGGGCCCTCGTCACAGGCGAGAGTCTGGGGCAGGTGGCCTCGCAGACGCTGGCGAACCTCACGGTGATCGAGGAGGCGGTGCGGCTGCCGATCCTCCGCCCGCTGATCGGCATGGACAAAGACGAGATCTCGGCGCAGGCACAGGCCATCGGGACCTACGAGGTTTCGATCCGGCCGGACCAGGACTGCTGTACCCTCTTTGTGCCCCGGCATCCCGCGACCCGGTCGACGGTGGAGGAGATCGGACGGGCGGAGCTCACCCTCGATATCGGCCGCCTGGTGAAGACGAGTGTCGAGCGGGCCGAGCGCGAGGTGTATACCTTTCCCGAGGGTGCGTGACGACGGCCGAGCTGCGGCGGGATGCATCCCTCGTCGTCCTCGGACGGTGCACCTCGGGTGAGAAGTGGTGCAGCTATATCGTCTCTCGGAGGGCGTAGGACCCCTCGCCGGCCGAGTCGTTCGCCCCTGGGCACCCCCCTCAGACCTTGTCGTCGCGTCGCCCCTGCATCCCCTTCGTCCGCAGTCGGACCCAGTCCTCGAATGGGGTTGCCTCGCTGACCAGGGGGACGTATTCCCCTTCAATGTATCGGTGGTTGAGGACCACGGGGA
>DASRUH010000164.1:0-4153 GCA_035655535.1 Methylomirabilis sp. (SeqCode) | reverse complement strand
TCGGGACCGTATCGCCCAGGTCCTCGAGGGGGCGGATATGGTCTTCGTGACCGCCGGCCTGGGGGGGGGAACCGGGACGGGCGCCGCGCCCGTCATCGCCAATCTCGCCAAGGAGCTGGGGACCCTCACGGTGGGCGTGGTGACCAAGCCCTTTCAGTTCGAGGGCAAGGTCCGGATGGCGCAGGCCGAGCGCGGCCTCCAGGACCTCAAAGAGAAGGTCGATACCCTTATCACCATCCCCAATCAGCAGCTCCTCGCCATCGCCGAGCGGACCACCACGTTTCTCGAAGCGTTCAAGCTGGCCGATGACGTGCTCCGCCAGGCGGTGCAGGGGATCTCGGACCTGATCGTCATCCCCGGGCTCGTCAATGTGGACTTCGCCGACGTGCGGACCATCATGGCCGAGCGGGGATTGGCCATGATGGGGACGGGATACGCGTCGGGCGAGAACTGCGCCGTCGAAGCGACGCAACGGGCCATCAATAGCCCGCTCCTCGAGAACGTGTCGATCCAGGGGGCCCGCGGGGTCCTGCTCAACATCACCGGCGGTCCCGACCTCGGCCTGCACGAGGTCCAACAGGTCGGGCAGACCATCTGTGAAGCCGCCGATCCCGACGCCCACATCATCTTCGGGGCGGTGATCGACGAGCGGATGAGCCGCGAGGTGCGGGTGACCGTCATCGCGACCGGCTTTGACCACCAGCAGGCCCGGACGACGCAGGAGGCCAAGATCGCCGATATCAAGGCCTACGCCAGCAAGATGGGCGAGCGGCCCCAGTACCTCAGACGGCGGCCCGGCAAGGTGGAGGTAAACCCGGCGCAGCTCATGCTGCAAGAGCTCGACGAAGACGAGCTCGACATCCCGACCTTCCTCCGGCGCCACGCCGAATAAGGTCGCGCGCCCACCGCTCGCCTGTCCGAGGGGCGGCTTCCATACATGGGACGGTCCCTTGGCCGTCGGGGGGGTGATCCGGAGGCAGGGTTCTGGTAGAGTATTCGAGGCGCATGATGCGGTGCTCCGCCGGGGTCGGTGCGCAGGAGTCCAGGACCGGAATGGATCTCTCCCGAAAGGGGATCGTCGTGAGCGAGGAGCCGGGGATGGTCCGGCTCCCTTTTTTTGAGGGGCTCGGCGTCCGGCACGCCTTCAGCACCCGCAAAGGCGGGGTCAGCACGCCGCCCTATCACTCCCTGAATCTCGGCCTGAGCGTCGGGGACGATCCGGCGGCGGTGCGCGAGAACCGGCGCCGGTATTTCGGGGCCCTCGGGCTCGACGGGTCCCACATCGTCCGGGTCCGTCAGGTGCACGGCAACGACGTCTTAGTGGTGGATCAGACCCTGGCCGGGCGCGAGCGCTTCCCCCAGCTCCTCCTGGATGACGACTACCTGTACGACGCCATGGTGACCGACGTTCCGGGTCTCGGCCTCACCATCAGCACCGCCGATTGCCTGCCAATCTTCCTCGTCGATCCCCGGCACCGTGCCATCGGGGCGGTCCATGCCGGCTGGCGGAGCAGCGCGAAGCGGATCGTCGCGCAGGCGCTCACGATAATGCAGGATGCCTACGGGACCGATCCGGCCGACTGCCACGCCGCGATCGGTCCGGGCATCCGGGGGTGCTGCTACGAAGTCGACGAGCCGGTCGTCGCCCGGGTGCAGGTGGCGTCCCGAGCCTGGCCGTCGTGCCTCACGCGGGCCCGGGGAGACCGCTGGATGCTCGACCTCGCCCAGTTGAACCGCGCGTTCCTGCTCGAACTGGGGTGTGGCCCGGAGCGCGTCGTAGACACCGGGCTCTGCACCGGGTGCCAGCGCGATCGCTTCTACTCCTACCGGGCGGAGAAGCCGAAAACGGGCCGGATGATGAACGTGATCGCCCTCCTGTAGGGACGAGTGATTAGTGGTTGGTGATTGGTGATTGGCAAGTACCACGAGTCTCTGGCCACCAGCCACCAACCACTAGCCACCTGTCACCGTCCCGTTGACACCATGGGGGGCCTCTGTTAGCTTAGCGCAAGGGGCGGGCTGGATGACGATCAAGGAGCGGGTCGAGAGCGTCCGGGAGCGTATCGCAGCGGCAGCGCTGCGGGTCGGCCGCGACCCGGGCGATATTCTCGTCGTGGCCGTCGCGAAGTCCTTTCCGGCCGCGGCCATCCAGGAAGCCATCGCCGCCGGCGTCAGTGACATCGGAGAAAATCGCGTCCAGGAGGCCAGGGCGAAAATCCCGGAGATCGGTGTGCCCTGCCGGTGGCACATGGTCGGACACCTGCAGACCAACAAGGCGCGACTCGCGGTGCGGCTCTTTGACTGGATCCAGTCCCTCGATTCCGCGAAGCTGGCGCAGGAACTCGAGGGGGCGGCGGTCGCTCTCGGCAAGCGCATGCGGACGATGGTCGAGGTCAACCTCGCCCGGGAAGCGACCAAGACCGGTGTGGGCGAAGGCGACCTCTTTGTGCTCCTGGAACAGGCGGCGTCCGTGCCCCACCTGAGCATCGAGGGGCTGATGGGGATGCCACCGTTCGATCCGAATCCCGAAGGGGTTCGGCCCTACTTCCGGCGGCTCTTCCGACTGCGGGAAGAAGCCGCGGCCCGCTTCCCGGAACTGCGCCTGGCGCATCTGTCGATGGGGATGAGCCACGACTTCGAGGTGGCGGTCGAGGAGGGGGCGACCATGGTTCGGATCGGGACGGCGATATTCGGCCCCAGGGCAACCGGCTAGCAGGCGAGGACGCTGGGACGCCGGAAGGGGAGAACGCATGCGAGCCTGCTACTAGTTGGTGCGGGGGACCAGGGTGGTGGCGGAGCGACGGTCTTCACGCGGGATGACTGGGGACGGCGGGGAGGTGAGCGATGCAGATCTTTATGGATAGTGCCAACGTGAAGATGATCCGGGACGCCGTGACACACGGACTCATCGACGGGGTGACCACGAATCCATCTCTCATCGCCAAGGAGGGGGCGGACTTCCGGCAGGTGGTAGAGGAAATCTGTCGGGCCGTTCCCGGCCCCGTTAGCGTCGAGGTGGTCGGGAAGGCGTACGACGAGATGATCGCCGAAGGCCGGGAGGTCGCCAAGATCGCCGACAACGTGGTGGTCAAAATCCCCATGCTCAAGGAGGGGCTCCGGGCGGTTCGTGAGCTCATCCGGGACGGCATCCGCGTGAATGTCACCCTCGTCTTCTCGGCGGCCCAGGGCCTCCTGGCGGCCAAGGCGGGCGCGACCTACGTCAGTCCCTTCGTCGGACGCCTCGATGACCACGCCCACGTGGGCATGGAGGTCGTCCGGGACCTCGTCGCGATCTATGACAATTACGGCCTCCCCACCCAGGTCTTGGCGGCCAGCATCCGGCATCCGGGGCATGTGGTCGAGGCTGCCCTGGCGGGGGCGCATGTCGTGACGGTGCCGCCCGCTGTCCTCGAACAGCTCCTCAAACATCCCCTCACCGATATCGGGCTCGAACGATTCCTCGCCGACTGGCAGAAGGTTCCCCGGGGCATCTTCGGTCCTCCCCGGTAGGGCCGGCCCCTCCGGACGCCTTCCGCCCCCGCCGGACCCCCCATCTCATTTTTTTCTTGACAAGAATAGAACAAGATTTTACATTAGCACCGCCTAATCGTTTTCAAATAGGACCGGCCGCTCGCAGGTAGTAGCCACATTCCTGTTGCGAAAGATAGCCCGGACCCCGCGTGTCCCTCCGCGGGAACGGGTTTCTCTTCATCGAGCCAAGTCCCGTGTTGTACTGTGGGCGGACGGATGGCTCAGCGCCGTAAGGAAAAGTCCGAATACATCGTCCAGTCCGTCGACCGGGCCTTGGACATCCTGGAAGCGTTCAACTATCTCGACGAGGAGCTCGGGGTCACCGAGCTCAGCCAGAAGCTGGGCCTCCATAAGAACAACGTTTTCCGACTGCTGGCCACCCTGGAATGCCGGGGGTATATCGAGCAGGATAAGCGGACAGGGAACTACCGGCTGGGGATCAAGACCTTCGAGGTGGCCAATATCTTCCTGCACCATCTGGGCCTGCGACGGCAGGCGCGCCCCATCCTGGAGGACTTGGTCGGTCGATGCGATGAAACGGGGTATCTGGCCATCCTGGATGGTCCCGAGGTCGTGTACGTGCAGATGCAAGAGACCTCCCAGACGGTTCGAATCGTCCCGC
>DASRUH010000163.1:0-15204 GCA_035655535.1 Methylomirabilis sp. (SeqCode) | reverse complement strand
GAGGTGAGAGTTTCCTTCCTTCCCTAGTCACCAGCCACCAGGCACTAACCACCAACTACAGAAACTCCATGAACCCTGAACCTGAAACCGCCGGCATGAGGAGATTTGCAGCGCGACTCCAGGGGCTCGAGCTGGAGGGGGCCTTCGAGGTGCTCGTGCGGGCGGCGACTGTTGCACGACTCGCGCGATGAGGGACGCCTGGCTCCCCCTCGGCATCGCCATCGTGTTCCTCGGTATCGGGGGCCGTGGGCGGAGGTGAGGGACGGGCGCATTTCTCTTGAGCGGCACCCCGCTCCGTGGTTTCTTGTTATAGGTGTCCCGGTGTGCCACCGGGGAGGATCTTTGGGTGACCAAGATCAAGAAGAACGGGAAAAAGAAAAAGAGGCCGTCGGTCCGGCTGCCGGTGGCGCCGCCCACGCGGGCGCATCTTCCGAAGCCCGAGTACCGGCGCAGGAGGGAAAAGGAGCGGCTGCGCCGAGAAGCGCTCGACAAAGAGCTGCCGGAGGTGGCAACGAAGGGGGAAAAGGGCGGAGAGGGAAAGGAGGAGGGCAATGGCTCTGCTTGAAGGACTCCTCCGGTATGTGGAGCTCCTCAGCCTCACCCTCTGGGTGGGAGGCATCGTCTTCTTCTCCTTCATCGCCTCGCCGAGCATCTTTGGCGTCCTCGGGTCAGCCATCCGCAAAAATCGTTCAAGGTTCGATGTGCAACGTTAGATTGTGAACCTTGCACGTTGAACGTCGAACGTTGAACCGTCGACTGCGCGTGGGGGAGCTGCCTGTGGGAAAGATGAAGGGTCAGCCGCTGAGGTTCGTGGTGCACGAGCATCAGGCCACCCGCCTCCATTACGATTTTCGACTGGAGATGGAAGGGGTCCTCAAGTCGTGGGCGGTTCCGAAAGGACCTTCGATGAATCCGGCGGAGAAGCGCCTGGCGGTGATGGTGGCAGACCATCCGGTGGAGTATGCCGACTACGAGGGGATCATCCCGGAGGGAACCTATGGGGCGGGGCCCGTGGTGATCTGGGATGCAGGGACCTACGTCCCCGTCGAGGGAGACCCCCTGGATGGGATCAGGGCCGGCAAGCTCGCCTTTGAGCTCAAGGGCGCGAAGCTCAAGGGGGGCTTTGCCCTGGCGCAGATGAAGGGGCGGGGGACGGGCAAGGAATGGCTCTTGATGAAGAAGAAGGATGCCTACGCCGATCCGAACTGGAGACTCGAGACCGCCCTCACCCCGCGAAAGCTCGAGGGCCTCGCGGTCCGAATCCCTCCCTGCGACACCGAATAACTCTCGGCTGGCACGTCGAGGTGCCAATTCTTTGCCTATCACAAGTTAATAGAAGTTGACAAAAGCTAATTAGTTCTCTATCGTGAAAGTCAGGGAGGCGATCATGCAGATCTTGACTCTCGCCCAGGTGGCAAGACTCCTCCGGCTGCATACCTCAACTGTCTATCGGATGGTGAGTCGGGGGGAGATCCCGGCGATGAAGGTCGGGCGGGTCTGGAGGTTTTCAAAAGAAGCGCTGGATCGGTGGCTCAACCACGGCCTCCGACCGGAGGCAAGGGGAAGGGGGCACGCGAAGTCGGGACGGAAGCCAGGAGACCCGCTTCTCCGTGCGATCGGCACGCTGGCCGTCGGAACGCTGAGCAAGGATATTGACACTGGACTCTACGGGATGCGGTGAGGCGAAGGCTTTTCATTGACACCTGGGGTTGGCTTGTTCTCGCGGACCGGCGGGACCCCGCCCATAGAAGGGTTCGGCGCTTGTACCAGGCCTTTGCCCGGCGCGGGGGCCTCTGTGTTACTTCAGACTACGTGCTCGACGAAGTGATGACCCTCCTGTTCCGCCGAGCCCCATTTCTCCCTACGAAGGCGTTCACCGAGGCGATCTTTGCAGCCGTTGAGGCGGGTGCCGTGGACCTCCAGCGTGTCACCGCCGATCGCTTTCATCGGGCGTGGGATTTTCGAGTCCGGTATGCGGATAAACCACTGATCTCTTTTACTGACCTCACCTCCTTCGTCATCATGACGGAAGCGGGCGTCAGAGACGTGCTGACCGAAGATCGTCACTTCGGGCTTGTCGGGTTGGGCCTCCGGTGTGTGCCGTGAGACGACGGCACGCGAAACCCGTATTACGGACCTGAATACGGCTGGGGAGATCGAGGACAGGGGGCAGTCTCGGCGGGAGCCGAGATCCCCCCGTGGCATGCGAGCATCTGTCCACCCTGGCTGATCATCTGCCGACCGGCGGACGGCAAGAGCAGCGGGCTGCGGGCACCGGAGAATAAACTATGCGGAACGTGCATCATTCGGGTGTACAATAGGTGCCTGGCCGTGCGACGCGGCCGAGGCCGCATGCGCATCGCCACAACCGTCGCCCGCCTCCACGGGATTCCCGTTGCGTACGGACAGCAACTGAGCGTACATCTGACTATTGACCAATGACTATTCACTTTCCCCTGTGAGCTGTGAACTGCCGCGTCGACGCGCGCGGCCGCGGAACACGGAAAGGAGACGCCCATGCTGAGCAAAGCCCTGCAGGATGCCATAAATGACCAGGTTAAAAACGAGCTCTTCTCGGCATACCTGTATCTTGCGATGTCGGCGCACTTCGAGTCGGCCCATCTCCTCGGATGCGCCCGGTGGATGCGGATGCAGAGCCAGGAAGAAGCGTCGCACGCGATGAAGCTGTTCGACTTCATCCTCGAGCGCGGCGGCCGCGTGGCCCTGCAGGCCATCGAGCAGCCGCCGGCAAAGTTCAAGGCGCCGCTCGACGTGTTCCAGCAGGCTTTGGAGCATGAGCGGAAGGTCTCGGGTATGATCCACCGTCTGTACGAGTTGGCCGTCAAGGAGAATGACTTCGCGACGCAGGTCATGCTGCAGTGGTTCATCGGGGAGCAGGTCGAAGAGGAGCGGTCCGCCGGCGACATCGTGGAGCAGCTCAAGATGGTCGGCGATCAGCCCGTCGGGCTGTTCATGCTGGATCAGCAGCTCGGTGCCCGGAAGGCGGCGGAGTGAGGGCGAGCGGGACCGCTCGGCGGCACCTGCACGCCGCTCCCTCCGGGGGGCAGCGACCGTCCCCTGCCCGAAAAGGCTTGACCTGCTGCGGGGGGTCGGGTAGACTCGCTGCGCTATACGTCGCAGATTCCGGCCGAGGAGCACAGGACGAATGCGGCTCCAGGGAAAGCGGATCGCGGTCCTGGCGGAGAATCTCTACCAGGAAATGGAGCTCTGGGTCCCCTATTACCGCCTGAAGGAGGAAGGGGCGGCCGTCACCATCGTTGGCACGGGGTCGGCGAAGACGTATACCAGCAAGCACGGGTATCCGGTGACCGTGGACGCCGCCGCCGATCAGGTGAAGGGGACCGATTTTGACGCCGTGGTTATTCCGGGGGGCTACGCTCCGGATCTCATGCGCCGCTCGGCCGCCATGATCCGCCTGGTCCGCGAGGCGTTCGACGCGGGCAGGGTGGTGGCGGCCATCTGCCACGCGGGGTGGGTCCTCTGTTCGGCGGGGGTCCTGCGGGGCAAGACCGCGACAGGGTTCTTTTCCATCAAGGACGACATGGTGAACGCCGGAGCCCGCTTCGTGGATCAGGAGGTGGTGACGGACGGCAACCTCATCACTGCTCGCAAACCGGATGACCTTCCCGCATTCTGCCGGGAGCTGATCGCGGCCCTGGAGAAGGCGGGCTGAATGCATCAGGGGGGAGCATGGGTATCGAACGGGTGATCTTGGCGGCGCCGCGGGGGTTCTGCGCCGGCGTGGACCGCGCCATTGACATCGTGAATCTCGCCCTGCAGCTCTACGGCACTCCCGTGTACGTCCGCAAGGAGATCGTCCACAACGCCCACGTAGTGCAGGAGCTTCGGGGCCGCGGGGCGGTCTTTGTGGACGAACTCGACGAGGTGCCCGATGGGGGACGGGTCATCTTCAGCGCCCATGGGATCTCACCGCAGGTCCGGACGCAGGCGGCGGCCAAGGGCCTCCAGGTGATCGATGCCACGTGCCCCCTCGTCACCAAGGTCCACCTCGAAGCGCTGAAGTTTACCCGGGACGGGCGGTGGATCATTTTAGTGGGGCACGCCGGCCACGACGAGGTGATCGGGACGATGGGCCACGTCCCGGGACGGATGGCCTTGGTCGGCTCCGTCGAGGAGGCGGAGCGGGTCGAGGTCCCGGATTCGGATCGGGTGTCCGTGATCACCCAGACGACGTTGAGCATCGACGATACCCGGGACATCATCGCGGTCCTGAGGCGGCGGTTCCCGAAAGCCGTCTTCCCGCCCAAGGATGACATCTGCTACGCGACGCAGAACCGGCAGATGGCGGTGAAGGAGATGGCGGGCGTGGTCGATCTTCTGCTGGTCATCGGCTCACCCAACAGCTCGAACTCGATGCGGCTTGTAGAGGTGGCCCAGGCGGCCGGGGTGCGGGCCTATCTTATCGACGATATCTCCGAGATGGATCCGCGGTGGCTCGAAGGGGTCCGGACCGTGGGGATCACCGCCGGGGCATCGGCCCCGGAGCATCTCGTGCAGGAGGCCGTGGAGTTCTTCCGCCGGATGGGCGTCAGCCGCGTCGAAGAGGTGGACGGCATCCGCGAGGACGTGGTCTTTGCCCTTCCCCCCGAGATCCAGAGGGATCTCCCGCCCGGCGTCAAGATGGCGCGCTCCCTCAAGGTTTCAGGGCAACCTTGATCGCCTCCCCCCGCTGAAGCAGGTCGAAGGCCTCAGGCAGCGACCGGAGCGCCATCCGGTGCGTGAGGAGCAGATCGGCGTTTATGCCTCCCTGGGCGAGCAGCGTGAGCGCCTCGCGGATGTGGCGGGGAGTATGGTGGAAGGCGCCGAGCAGCGTGAGCTCCTCGTAATGCATCCGGCGGGTATCCACCCGGAAGCTCGTCCCCGGCTCACACCCCCCGAAGAGGACCACCGACCCCGCCTTGCGCGTCACCTCCACCGCGTGCTCCCACACTTCGGGTCTCCCCGTCGCCTCGATCGTCACATCGGCCCCACGTCCCTCGGGGCTTAAACGCAGGACCTCGGCGAGCACGCCGTCACCCTGCGCCGCGTCCAGGACCTCATCGGCCCCCGCCTCGGCCGCCTTGTCCAGGCGGTACCGCCCCTTCCCCACCATGATGACCGTGACACCCTGGCGTTTGGCGAGCTGCGTGAGCAGGAGCCCCATGGGCCCGGCGCCGAAGAGGCACAACGTCTGCCCGAGCCGCACCCCGGAGCGCTCGATCCCCAGGAGCGCGCACGCGAGCGGCTCCACCAGGGCGGCCTCGGCAAAGCCCAGTTGCCCCGGCAGCGGGAGGAGATTCTGCTGGACGATGCGGGCCGGCACCCGGATGTACTCGGCGTAGGCGCCGTTGAGGAACTCGAGATGTTCGCAGAGGTTGACCCGTCCCATCCGGCAGGTGAAACACCGGTGGCAGGGGGCGGAGTTGGCCGCGACGACCCGGTCGCCGACCCGCACGTGGTCCACCCCCTCTCCCACCGCCTCGACCGTGCCGGCCCACTCGTGGCCGAAGAGGGCGGGGGTCTTTTTCATCATGACCGGGTGGCCCCGGCGATAGGTCTTGAGGTCCGTCCCGCAGGTGAGCGCGGATCCGATGCGGACGACCACCTCTCCGGGTCCGGGGGTCGGCGTCGCCACCTCCTCGAACCGGATATCGCCGGGACGGTAAAAGACGATCGCCTTCATGGGTGGACGACCTCGACGAAGACCTTGAGGGCCGCCTTGTCCCGGAACAGGCGCATCCCCTCGGCGAGATCGGCGAGCGGGACGCGGTGCGTGACGAGGGTCTTCACCCGGACCGCGCGCTCGGCGAGCAGCGCGAGCGCCTCCTGCAGCTCCACGGTGGACGGGGAGTAGCTGCTCAGCAGGGTGAGTTCCCGGTGAAAGAAACCGTGGACATCGAGCTCGACCACCGATTGACCCGGGTCCGAAGCGAACAGCATGAGGACGCCGCCGTCCCGCACGAGATCGACCGCCTCGAGCGCCCGCGGCCCGCCCGCCGTCAGGATGGCGGCGTCGGCCCCACGCCCCTGCGTCGCCTCCCGCACCGTCCGGTTCACCTCCGGCTGTGCCGGCCTGAGCGTCGCATCCGCCCCGAACATCTTTGCCCGCTCCAGGCGCTCGGCGAGGAGGTCCAGGGCGATCACGCGGGCGCGGTACAGCTTCAGCACCTGAAGCAGCATGAGGCCGATCGAGCCCAGGCCGAACAGGAGGACCGTATCGTGCAGTAACGGCGCGAGACGCTTGACCGCCCGGAGACAGCAGGCGAGGGGTTCGGTGAAGGCGGCCTCATCGTCGTCCAGATCGGGCGGGACCGGAAACGTGGCGTATTGGGCGTGCAGTGCCGGGACGCGGATGTACTCGGCGAAGCCCCCGGGGTCGATGTTCGACGCCTTGAAGGTCCGGCACATGGAAAAGTTGCCGTGCTTGCAGTAGTGGCAGGCGTAGCAGGGGACGTGGTGGGAGATCACCACCCGCTCGCCGACCGTCACACCCGTGACACCGTCGCCGAGCGCTGCGACCGTCCCCACCACCTCGTGGCCGAGGACCGCGGGCGGCGGGACGAGGGCGTGATCGACCTTGCTGACATCGGTCGCGCACAACCCGCATCCCCTCACCTTGACCAACAGCTCGCCGGGGCCCACAGTGGGGATCGGGAGCGTCTCCAGGCGGACCTGCCGATCCCCCCGATACACCGCCGCCCGCATCGTGTCAGGGATGCTCATCACTGTCTTTTCCTTCGGGGTTCACAGTTCACGGTTCACCGTTCACGGGATCCGAATGGAAATCTTGATATCATGCCTGGACAGAAGACCCATCGATTCCACATTGAATTGGATAGCGCTGACTTCAACTCGCACAACACGTTCTTAACCGTGAACTGTCAACTGTGAACCGTGAACCGGTGTTTCAGCCAGGTGGCGAGGGTAAGCCGGATTTTCGTCGCGGTGGACAGTCCGATCCGATCCTCGAAGACCCGGTAGCCCGTCCGGGCGATCATCTCCAGCGTCTCCCGGTAGACCCGTCCCATGATCTCGGCCGCCACCATGCTTTTCCGGTCCTCCGGTGGCAGCGTCTCCTGCGCGCGCCGGAAGTAGTCGCGGGCCCGATCCCCCTCGAACCGCATCAGGGGAACGAAGGCGGGGGTATACCGGCAGTGCAGGAGGTCCTCCTCGCGGTAGCCGAACCGCTCCAGGTCCTCCTGGGGGAGGTAGATGCGCCCCCGCCTGCCGTCGGTCTTCAGGTCCCGGAGGATGTTGGTGAGCTGCAGGGCCAACCCGAGATTGACGGCGTAGTCCTTGGTGCCCTGCTGCGCGTAGCCGAAGATCTCGATGCAGATCAAGCCGACCACCGAGGCGACGCGATAGCAGTAGCGGGTGAGGTCGGCGAAGGTGGCGTATCGGGCGATCGTGAGGTCCATCTCGACCCCGGTCAGGAGTTCCGTGAAATAGTGCTGCGGAATCGGGTAGCGCTCCAGGCAGGCGCGCAGCGCGATGCTGATGGCGTGGGTGGGCCGGCCGGCGTAGCAGCGGTCGATCTCCTCCCGCCAGGCCTTGAGCCGCTCGGCCTTGACCGCCACGTCCCCCGGGTCGTCGGCGATGTCGTCCACCGAGCGGCAGAGCGCGTAGACGGCATAGATGGCCTCGCGCTTCGGTCGCGGGAGGAAGAGGAAGGAGTAGGAGAAGCTCGACCGACTCTTCTTGACCAGGGTGGCCGGGGACTCGCTCATCCCTTAGGCCTTTCGCGCCACGATGAAGCGGGCGATTTCGCGCAGGGGGTCCGCCCGATGGTGGAAGGAGGCCAGGGCGTCGAAGGCCTCCTGCGCGAGCCGCTGCGCCTCGCGCTTGGCCTCCTCCAGGCCCACGAGGGCCGGGTACGTGGCCTTGCCGCGACTCTGATCCCCCCCGATCCGCTTGCCGCGCGCCGCCTCTTCGCCCTCGATGTCGAGGATATCGTCGGCGATCTGAAAGGCGAGGCCGACCGCTGTGCCGTAGCGCGTGATGGCGTCGAGTTCGGCCGCGGTCGCGCCGCCGAGGTGCGCCCCCGCCCGAAGGGCGCACAGGATCAGGGCGCCGGTCTTGTGGGTGTGGATGTAGTCGAGGAGAGCGGCTTCGATCGCCTTCTCCTCGGAGAGGATGTCCACCGCTTGCCCGCCCGCCATCCCCTGCGACCCGGCGGCTAGCGCGATCTCGTAGATCACCGTGCGGAGGAGCACGGGATCGAGGTGGGCGACGAACGCCGGATTCGTCAGGAGCGCGAAGGCTTCGGTGAGCAGGGCGTCGCCGGCGAGGATGGCCATCGCCTGCCCGAAGACCGTGTGACACGTCGGGCGGCCCCGCCGGAGATCGTCATCGTCCATGGCCGGGAGGTCATCGTGAATCAGAGAATACGTGTGAATACATTCAAAGGCGCAGGCGACCGGCAGGACGTCTGCGGCTCTTCCGCCCACCGCCTCCGCGGCGGCGATCGTCAGCGTCGGCCGGAGGCGCTTGCCCCCGGCGAAGAGGCTGTAGTGCATCGCCTGGTGCAGCTCGGAGGGCATGGTGGTTTCGGCCGGCAGGAAGCGCTTGAGCCCCGCCTCCACCAGTGCCCGCCGCTCGTCCAAGTACGCCTTGAGGTCCACGTCGCCTCCCGGTCTCGACACCCAGAGGGATTATAGGAGGCCTTGGGCATCGGGCCAAGCCTCTTGTTGAGCAGGGTCATCGCTGGGCGCTTCGAGGGGCGTAGCCGTGCGCCCGGAACCACTCGACCGCCTCGCGGAGCGCCTCCTCGACCGGCGTCTGGGGCAACCCGAGGTGGCGGATCGCCTTGGCAGGGTCGAAGAACATCATCTTGCGCGCCATGCGGACCGCGGCGACCGGAATCTGCGGTTCCCGGCGGCGCCACCGCCCCGCAAGCTCGGATCCGCAGGCGGCGAGAAGAGCCACCGGATACGGGATCCGGACACGGGGCGCCGGGATGCCCGAGATCCGCTCGAGCATGTGGAAGATCTCCTTGAGGGTGCAATTGCGATGGCCGAGGATGTACTTCTCGCCCACCCGCCCCTTTTCGGCGGCCAGGATGTGGCCGCGGGCCACGTCTCGGACGTGGACCAGGTTCAGCCCCGTGCGCAGGTAGCCGAACATCTGTCCCTTCAGGTAGTCCACGACCATCCGCCCGGTCGGCGTCGGCCTCACGTCCCACGCCCCGATGGGGGCCGACGGGTTGACGATGACCAGAGGGAGCCCGAGGCTCGCGATGCGCTCCGCCTCTCGCTCGGCCAGAAACTTGGAGCGTTTGTAGGGACCCACCATGTCGCGTAGTGTGACCGGCGTGTCTTCCGTGCCGGGTCGTCCATCCTTCGGGATCCCCAGCGCCCCCACGGTGCTCGTGTAAACCGCGCGCTCGATCCCCAGCTCCAGCGCGACCTCGAGGATGTTGCGGGTCCCCTCGACATTGGCGCGGTACGTGGCGGCCGCGTCCGTCGAGGCGAGGCTGTAGCGGGCCGCCACGTGGTAGAGGACCCGGCAACCCGTCAGGGAGCGCCGCAAACTGTCCCGATCCCCGAGGTCGCCCGGCACCTCTTCGATGTCGAGGCCGGCGATGGCGGTGCGGGGGCTGGAGGGTCGCACGAGCACCCGCACCGCACCCCCGTCCTTCACGAGTTCGCGGACGAGATTGGCTCCGACGAAGCCTGTCCCCCCGGTCACGAGGGCCTTCATGATCCGGGCTCCGCCTCGGGCTGGCCCCGGAGGGCCGGCCATCCACTGCGCGCGAGGACGGCGATGCCGGCCAGGATCCAAAGGACCTCCCGTGCGCGGCGCAGGATACTGAAGGCCACGGCGGCCTCTGCGCTCATGCCGAGCCCCAAGAAAATGAGGACCGTTCCCCCCTCCTGGGTGCCCAGGTTGGCCGGGACAAAGAACGTCGCCGCCTTTACGCCGAGGAAAAGCGCCTGAATGACGAGGGCGGTCACCAGGTCCACGGGTGTCCCCATCGCCCACAGAAAGAGATGTGCCTCGACCGCGGTCAAAAGCCATCCCACGAGGGAAAGCACGAAGCAGGCGACCACGGACTGTCGGCTCCGGTACAGCGTTGCGATCTTGCCGTCGAGGATCTCGACCCCCTCGCGCTTTGGCAACCACGTCTCGCCCCGGGCACCGAGGCGGTGGATGAGGCGATGCAGCAACGAGAAGAGGCCCTGGCGCTGGCCGTAGTAGAGGACGACGAGGGAGAGGGCGAGAAAGAGCCCCGCCCCGATCCCCCCCACGAGGGCGGAGGAGGCCTTCTCCATCCGGAAGGGCGCCGCCGCCAGCCCGAGAAAGATGAAGAGACAGTAGGCGAACGTCGCCGTGGTCTTGCTGACGACGACCGAGGCGAGGGCATCGCTCAGGGGGATGCCGAACCGGCGGAGGAGCGAGGCCTTGAGCGGTTCGCCCCCCAGATACGCCAGGGGGGTGACGACGTTGATCGCCTCGCCAGCGGTGCGGATCAGGAAGAGGTGTCCGAAGGGGACGCCGGGGGGCACGATCCACCGCCACCCGGCGGTGAAGAGCACGCTCATCAGAAGTGAGGGGAGGAGGAGCCACGAGAAGCTCCAGCCAACCTGCCGGACCTGGGCGAGCGTCTCCTCGAACCCGACGTGTGTGAGGATCCAGATGAGGAGGAAGAGCCCGAGGCAGAAGGCCGCCAGCTTGCCCCAGGACCTCTTCACGGCACGCTCCGCTCAGTCCGTTCCCACGACCACCCGCCGGAGGCGCGCCGTGATGGCCTCGGGTGGCAGGGAAACGAAGGGGCACGTGGGGGGTGTAGCAGTCAGCGGCCGGAGACAGCTCGCCTGTCCCGCCGCCAGCAGGAGCGCCGTCACGCCTCGAGCTCCGAGAGAAGGGCGTCGATCGCTCGTGCGAGCCGTCGGGTCGCTCGGCGGAGCGTGACGGCGAGGGTGAGCAGCCGGGGGAGCCAGGAAGGGTGTCTCAAGAGCGCCGCGCCGAGCGCCGCCCGATTCAGGCGGCCGTCCGGTGTCAGGAAGCGCGCCCCGTGGGCCGCCCAGGGCTGGGCCGGGGTGTCTGAGACGACCCGGATCGCGAGGAACGGGATTCCCGCCTGTTGCGCCGCCTCGGCGAGGTGGGCGCTCTCCATGTCGACGGCCAGGATGGGGCCGTCGGCCTTTCCGTTGCCCTCGTCACGCGAGACGACTACCTCGTCGACCGTGCGGAGCGTGCCGACGTGGAAGGAGAGGCCGACGCCCGCCATGGCGCGCGTCGCCGTCTCGAGCAGGACGAGATCGGCGGAGACCAGGGCGCGGTGCCGGGCCACCTGGGCCGCGACGACGAGGTCCCCGACGGCAAGGCCGCGCCCGACCCCACCGCAGAAGCCGGCCGAGAGGAGAAGCGCGGGCCGCTCAAGGCAGGCCACGGCGCGGGCTGCGCCTCCCGGGCCCATCCCCGCCTGCACGAGGAGGACGCGGTTGCCCGCGTCCTCGTAGTGCGTGACCCCAGCCTGGGGGCCGCGCCTGCGCAGGCCGAGATGCCTCGCCAGGGGAGCCGCCTCCCAGGGGAGCGCGACCGCGATAACGGCCGGACCGCCCGTCACCCGCGCCGGGCTCACGTCATCCTCCTCCGATCGGCCTGGCGTGCCGTAGCTGGTGTGTGCCCGCATCATCGCTGCACGGGGTGCGGCAGGCGCCTTCACCGCCGCCTCGTGGTTACAGATCGCCGCGCGCCTCGGCCTCGGCACGCACCCGCTCCGCCTCGGCCCGGCGCAGCTCCTCGCTCTTTTCGGACCAGCCCTCCCAGGACTTCCCGAACGCGGTGTCCTCCCCCGTGAAAGCGACGGCGACGATCTCGCCGTACGCAATCACGTGGGTGCCGGGCTTATCCTTGGGAAACATCTCGAGATACGGGTTGGCCCCGTGCGCCTCGCGGTTGAAGATGAACCCCTCGATGCGCGTGCCGTCCCTGAGCTCCAGGGTCACGTCGCCGCGATAGTCGAACGCCGCCTCGAGGAGGCCGCGGAGTTCCGCCGCGTCGGCGGGACGGATGATGCGGCCTTCCCACTGCGGTGGCTCGAATCCGTGCGCCTTCGTCTCCTGGGGCATCGAGTTTCGGATTCCTATTGCGCGGTCGGCAGGAGGGTCAACTTGACCGTTCGGGCAAAGGCGGACAAGGAACTGAAGGTGTCGTCCACCGCTGTGGCTTCGTACCCGCAGTGGACCATGCAGTCGGCGCACTTCTCGTTCCGGCCGGTCCCGTACCGGTCCCAGTCGGTGGTCTCGATCAGTTCCGCGAAGGTGGAAGCATAGCCGTCCTGGAGCAGATAGCAGGGCCGCTGCCAGCCGAAGATGTTGTACGTCGGATTGCCCCACGGCGTGCACTGGTACTCGCGCTTCCCCATGAGAAAATCGAGGAAGAGGGGGGACTGGTTCAAGCGCCAGTGCCTCTTCCGATCGCGGAGGATCGCCGCGAAGAGCTCTGTGGTCCGGTGGCGCCGCAGGAAGTGCTCCTGGTCGGGGGCCTTCTGGTAGCTGTAGCCCGGCGAGATCATCATTCCTTCGACGCCGAGCGCCATCATGGTGTCGAAGAAAGTGCGGACCCGCTCCGGGTTGACGCCTTCAAAGAGGGTCGTGTTGGTCGTGACGCGGAACCCCCGGGCGAGCGCCGCCTTGATGGCGCCGACGGCGATCTCGTACACCCCCTCCCGGCAGACGGCGAGGTCATGCTCTTCATTGAGGCCGTCCATGTGGATGCTCAAGGTGAGGTACGTGGACGGGGTGTACTCGTGGAGCTTGCGCTCGAGGAGGAGTGCGTTGGTGCACAGGTAGACGTACTTCTTGCGCGCAACGAGGCCCCGGACGATCTCGGGCATCTCGGGATGGATCAGGGGCTCCCCTCCGGGGATGCTCACGATGGGCGCCCCGCATTCTTCCGCGGCCCGCCAGCACTCCTCAGGAGTCAGGCGCCGCTTCAGCACGTGCTCGGGATACTGGATCTTGCCGCAGCCGGCACAGGCGAGGTTGCAGCGGAACAGGGGCTCGAGCATGAGGACGAGGGGATACCGTGTGTTCCCCTGGATCTTCTGGCGGAGGACGTACCAGGCGACGGCCAACGATTGCGAGAGGGGCACTGCCATGGTTCCTGGCCTCCTTCAGCCCGATTCAGTGTCTCGGGAGTGTGTCGACGATACTCAGCGTCCTATTCGAGGCTCGGGTCCTTCCAGAGCGGCTCCAGAGAACGCGATTCCCGGCCGTTCGTGGGCACCTCTCTGCTGGAGAGAACTCTCGCCCACGACTCCACATGCCCGCTGGGCGCCCCCTGGCCCTGCTGCCACCGGGCGCTGATCGTTATGGCGAGCAGCGTGGTCAGGGGGGCGTGGATGAAGAGTCCGGCGAGGAGCAGGGTCTGCTCCCCGATCCACCACGTGACCGCGAGGGTGAAGGCGAGGACGACGTAATAGAGCGCCGGCCCGTACAGGGGGCGCAGGGGAAGCCGCGATGCCCAGCGGGGGGTCCCTCCCGGGACCCGCCCCTCGAGGAGGGTAAAGAGGCCCATGATCGTCGTCCCCACAATCCCCCAGCCGATGAAATTGGACACCGGGACCCCGAAGTACGCCCCCGGCTCGGGATAGTAAAAAATTTGCCCGAGGAACCACCGATCGCCCCGGACGGCGAGGGGGTCCACGACGATGTCGATGAGGACGAAGAAGAGAACGGTGAGCACGAGGACCGGGCCGCGGAGCCGCCCCTCCGGGGGGAGGGAGACCTTCCACCGTCCATTCCCCTCCGTGGTGAGCGGCAAGAGCGCGAGGCAGGCGAGCGTCCAGCTCGCGTACGCGAGGAAGACGAACGACAGGGAATCCATGAAGGGGACCCCGGCGATCCACAGCTCGCGGTCCGCCGTCGTCGGGAGGTAGTGGTAGAGGCCAAAGGGGACCCCGACGCGGATGGAGAGGGACTCGGCGGTGAAGGCGACGCCCCAGCCAATAGCCGTGAAGAGGAGTGTCCGCCGCCACCCCATGTCCGCCAGTGCGGCGAAGAGATACACGAGGAGGAAGCCGAACACGTACGGTCTGAGCACGATCGTGCCGAGCAGGAGCGAAAAGAAGGTCTCCATCACCGTCCTCACAGCCGTACGGGGGAATAATGCCCAATAGCCTAATGGGTATTGACGGATTGTGCAACGAAAAAAAGCGTCCGGGATGCGGGGTCGCCTCGGGCGGGTCCCCCGGCCCCGTCCGCGCCTTCCTTCATCCCTTCGCTCACGTCCGTGGGAAATTTCTTGACTTGACAAGGGGTGACTGGTAGCAGTGAACGCACTCTCCGCCCCTGCCTCGCGGGTTTAGACAACATGTCATCCGGGGACACTAGATGCTCCGGCGCCGCTCCCTCCTCCTCGGCCTCCCACTCCTGCTAGCCGGAGTCATTTTAGTCCCCGTCCTCGCGGATGCGCCCAACGACCCAACCGGCCACGCCCCGTTTGAGGTCCTCGTCACGAAGGGCCCCGCCCCCACCGGCGTCGCCGTCGCGCCCGACGGGATGGTTTTTTTCACCGACCGCAAAGAGGGCCGTCTCTGGCAGCGCGCGCCCCACGGGCGCCGGACGAGGCTCCTCGACCATCTCGAGCAGCCGCGCGGCCTCGTCCGTGGCACAGATGGCACGCTCTTCTTCGTCGCCGACGGCTTCCGGGCATCCAAGAAAGGCCCCGGACAGAAAGGTGTGCTCCTGAGGCGGACCCCCGACGAGGGGACCGTGACGGTCCTCGCGGAGGACTTCACGACGCCCCAGCAGCTCGCCTTCGACAAGGATGGTCATCTCCTCCTCTCCACCACAGGCGGCCACCGCCATTCCCCGGAGCGGGAGCACGACGAGGACCGCGACGACGAGGACGACGAAGATGAGGAGGACGGGGACGAGCCACCCACCGGGCTCCGGGGGACGATCCTCCGGATCCATCCCGATGACGGTCAGATCCTCGCGACCGTTCCTGGCTTCCGCCGCCCCTCCGGCGTCGTGGGCGATGCGGCCGGGACCCTGACGGTCGCGGCAGAGCGTTTCACGCGCGAGAAGTCCCGCCTTAACGGCAGTCTCTTCCAGATCGATCCCCACGGGAACGTCACCCGCTTCATGCACGAGCGATTCACAGGACCTGCAGGGCTGGTCCGCGACGCCCTGGGCGTCCTCTTCCTGGCGGTGAAACGGGATCGCGAGAACC